>CAWWCX010000329.1:0-4786 GCA_963935445.1 uncultured Roseibacillus sp. | reverse complement strand
TAGGGAAAGGTGATCACATCCGTCGGAGTCGGATTGTCCATGAATTGTGCATGCACGCGTTCGATCTGGACATCATCGATCAAGGACACATTTACTACCCCGGGCAGCGTAACCCTTGCGAGGTATGGGCCCTTCAGAAGGCTGAGGACCCGGTTCCCGCACCGTTCAAGGGTCCCGAGGAAGTCCGGCGAGAATTCCCATTTATCCTGCCGGTCATGGACTCGAACACCCTGTTCCTCCGCGTTCACACCTATTCCCCTCCTCAGGGCTCGCCTGCGGCTTTCCGCCGATGCTTCTCGACCTCTTCGACTGGAACCACATTCCTCGCTTTTCCGCCCGCGGTCGGGGGATCCTCGCCTTCCTCCCCGGTCTCCTTCTCACGCTTGGGGTAGTCAATCCGGCTGTGCATCATGCTCCGCAAGGTCTTGGAGAAACTATCGCGCGTTTTCCGGAGGTCGCTCACCGTCAGCCCGCAATTGTCAAGCTGACCGTCCCGGATCCGGTTGAACACGATTTCGTCCACAAGGGCCCGGATCTTTCCGGGAGTCGGCTTACGAAGACTGCGGGACGCACTCTCCACCGCATCGGCCAGGGAAACGATTCCGCTTTCACGCGTCTGGGGTGTTGGTCCGGGATAACGAAAGTTCTTCTCGTCAATATCTGGAAGGTCCTCCGGGTTCTCCAGGCCGCCCTCAACCTTCTCCTCCTGCGCCTTCCGCTGCTCCTGGGCCCTGCGATAGAAGAAGTAAACCATGGAGTTGCCGTGGTGCTCACGGATCACGTCAATGATCCTGGGGTTCAACTTGTTCTTGATCGCCATGTCGACCCCGTCCTTGACGTGCGCGATAATCACCAGCGCACTCATGTTCGGCGTGAGGGAGTCATGCGGATTAGTCTCGCCTTGGTTCTCAATGAAGTATTCGGGCTTCTTGAGCTTTCCAATATCGTGGAAATAAGAGCAGACCCTGCACATCATGGGGTTGGCACCGATCGACTCCGCAGCGGCTTCAGCCAGGGACGCCACGACCATGCTGTGATGGAACGTCCCAGGCGCTTCGAGTTGCATCCGTCGCAGGAGCTTGTGATTCAGATCGGTCAACTCGAGCCAGCTGATGTCGGTCGTAAGTGTAAAGGTGGACTCCAGCATGGGGAGAAGACCACTAACAATCATGCCGGTCACCAGTCCGACCCCGAAGGCAGAGGCCACATTGATTCCAAATTGTTGCCACTCAACCATACCCCCGTCTGCCAGGAGGGGCATCGGGAGGGGGATGACATTAAAACTGCAGGCCAGAACCACCGCCCCGCCCCCGACGTAGAACCCGGCCCTCAGCAGGCGCCCGCGTTTCCGAACCTGCCGGGTCACCAGCACGGCCGTCAGCCCACACAGCACGCTCATTACCAGATAGGAGAGTACCGTCTCCTCACGCATCAGGAATGCTCCCAGCAAGCTTGTTCCCGCGACCGCGAAGAGCCCCAGGTTACTCCGCAGGAGCACCGCAATGATCATGGGAGCCAGTGCGTAGGGAACCAGGAGAAGCTTGAAGGACTCCCCGAGAACAGGATTGGCGTCCACCATCACGCTCACAAAACGAATACAGACGAGCTGCGCTGCCAGACAGCAGAAGACCAGAAAGACGTGTCCATTGCGCCGGGCGGTCCGTGGATGACACACCTCAAAGAGCACTACGGCCATGGCGACCAGGAAAAGACTGGAAACGACCGCCGCCACGGGATGCAGTCCTTCGCCGCTCCCATTGGTGAAATTAAACACCAGAACCGCGACCAGGAGAGCAAACGCCCCATACATCGAGTAGCGCAGAACGGTGCTGCGATCGAGTGTAATGGCCACCGGACCGTCCGCCTGGGTTCGGCGTTTCTTTCCGGAGGAAAGGCCCTTCTGAGTCAGGCGTCGTCGCCTGATGGAATCGAAAAGTCCCACGGGGTTTGGTTTGCTCAATTCCCGCCTGCAAACACCGAAGCACTCGCTCGCCGGGAGAGCGACCGTATCAGTCGCACGCCTGAGTGACAACGGGATTCAGGAGTCAGCCGTGTCAACCTGACACACCCCGTTCGCCATCTGGCCGCCTTTTCCTGCCAATCCGGTGCTTTTCGTAGGCATCAATTATTTCTCCAACTATGGGGTGACGAACAACATCTCCGGGCGCGAAACGGACAAATCGGACCCCCTCAACAGCTGCCAGGGCCCGCTCCGCCTCGACCAGGCCCGAGGGCGTCCCCTCACCCAGATCCACCTGGGTAGCATCACCGGTGACCACACAGCAGGCCCCCTCGCCCAGGCGCGTCAGGAGCATGAACATCTGCTCGCGGGTCGTATTCTGGGCCTCATCAAGGATCACAAATGAACGGGCAAGGGTCCGACCCCGCATGTAGGCAAGGGGCGCAATCTCGATCGTGCCGTCTTCAAGGTATCGGTGCCCCTCATCGGGGTCCAGGATGTCGTCCAAGGCATCATAAAGCGGCCGCAGGTAGGGGGCGACCTTCTCCTGGAGATCCCCGGGAAGAAAGCCCAGCGCCTCCCCTGCCTCCACAGCCGGTCGGGTCAGAATCACCCTCGTGACCTGACCCTCCTTCAGGCACGAAAGGGCCATTGCCATCGCGAGATAGGTCTTGCCGGTCCCAGCCGGCCCGATTCCGAAGACCACCGGGGCGTCCCGCATCGCCTTGACGTATTCGAGCTGATTGGGCGTGCGGGGTGTCACCGCCTTCCGCATGCGTGAGCCGAGAATCTGTGTGCCGCTCAGCTCGGCCAATCCACTCTGACCATCTTTTTCCACCATGTCCACCGCCAGTCGAAAGTCCCGTCGCCCTATGGTGGTCCCGGCCCGTCGCGCCTCCTCAAGGTCTGCGAAAAGCCGCCTGGCCTTTTCGAGAGCGCCCCGTGGCCCGCTGAACAGAATCCACCCGTCACGGGTCACCGCCCGCACTCCCAACGTCTCCTCCAGGTAACGCACTTCCCGAGGGTCATTGGCAAAGAGCGAATGTAGAAACTGCGGTGTCTCGAACTCCAGCTTGAGTTGCTCGTCTTGAACTGCTTGCTCACTCATGGGTAACGGGGGGCTGCTTGTTGGAACACCCGGGGGAATCAATCGCTTTCATTTCCATGGGCGGCAAGAGAAACCAGCTCCGCCTCAGCGCACATGTCACAGCAGTATCGCAAGCCCTCTTCCTCGCAGGACTCACAACAGAAAAACTGCGCATTGCACCGGCTCCAGGCACAGTTCCGGTAGCGGTCGCACAAGCATCCACAATGCGTGCAGCGAGAAACGATCCCGGCGCCGGAAGTTCGATTCACCTCGACTCCTATGCGTTCGTCAAAAACGTAACACTTCCCCGAAAACTTCTCCCCCCGCACCTCCGGATCCTTCCCATAGCTCACAATCCCACCATCCAGCTGGAAGACCTTTTCGAACCCCTCCCTCAGGAGGAAGCCACTGAACTTCTCGCAGCGAATACCACCTGTGCAATAGGTCAGGATTTTCTTCCCCTCCAGTGCCGCCCGGTGAACCCGGACCCATTCCGGCAACTCACGAAAACTTTCCACTGCCGGAAGAACTGCACCTTCAAAATGTCCAAGCTCCCACTCATACCGGTTCCGGGCGTCAATCAGGACAACGTCTTCTTCGTCCATCAGGGCACGCCACTCTGCCGGTGACAGATGCTCTCCCGTCGTCTCGTCCGGGGAGAAATCATCCGCACCAAGTCCCAGAGTAACCACCTCCTCCCGCACCTTGATGCTCAGACGGGGGAAGACGTGCCCCTCAGCGGGATCAATTTTGAATTCAATGCCACAGGTCCGCTCGTCGGCTTGAAGGCGTCTCATATAATCCCCGGCAGCTTCGACAGGACCGGACACGGTGCCATTGAGTCCCTCCTTCGCAATGAGGATACGTCCTCGCAGCCCGAGCTCTTCACAAAGCAGCCGGTGCTCATCCGCATACCTCGCCGGTTCCTCAATAGGCCGGTAGAGGTAGTAGAGTAGAATCTGAAAGGGTGCCGGCTCGATGCCGGATTTGAAAACCGGAACGGCGAGGACACCAGTCGGAATTTTTCAATACGGCCGGGCCGACAACTGCGTCGCCCACACCGCTCCCCCTTCTCCACGGAAGAGCCCCACCCCGATATGGGTATTGTCCCGGAGAAGATTTCTCCGATGCCCACTGCTCTCAATCCACGCCTGCACCATCCGGTGAGCCAGTCCAGAATCGGCATGGCCATAGCTGCGCAACACATTCTCCGCAGCCCACACCAGTCCGTGCTCCTCCTCAGCCCGCCGGGCCCGGTCGTCAAAACCCGCATGGGACATCCTGGAAGCGGTTCCCATCTCCGCGCTGTGCCTTGCCGCGAGCTCATCCAAGCCCTGGTGCCGAACCAAGGGTCGGCGCCCACGCTCTCTCCGGAAATCGTTAATCGCGGCCACGACCTGCCCCTCGAGACCTGCTGGCCGGGCCCGGGCCAGGAGAGCCGCCACAGGTTTGGGATCACCGGCCACCAACGCAACATCAGGTTCGGACGGAACCGCGGAGGATGAGCAGGAGGTGACCAATACTGCCCCGAAGGCGCCAAAGAAAAATCCAATCAAGGCATGTAATTTATTACTCATTGGCAATATTCAAGGATTCTTACGTATAATATTAAAATTAATAGTCTTATTTTGGGTATTTTTATTAAATTCCCGCGAGTAGCGGTAACTCTGGCCTCGGCACACCTTCTCCCCTTCCCCTGTCTCTTATACACATCTGACGCTGCCGACGATATGCAGTGT
>CAWWCX010000328.1:0-4797 GCA_963935445.1 uncultured Roseibacillus sp. | reverse complement strand
CGCTCCGGGGTCTCTACGAATCCTTTGCGAGCGCCGGCCACCCCGTCAGCGCGCATGCCGCCATACCTCGCGACCTCGCCCTCTTCGGCTCCAATCAGGAATGCTGCAGCCTGCGCTTCAGCAGCGATGTTCCGGGCGTCGTGGAGGGGTTGAGCGAGATTTACGCCGAATGGTGCTGCGAGCACCTCCAGGAGTGGGAGATTGATGACAGTGAATGCCTCGAACTGACCCGCAGCCTCTGGAGTCATGGGTTCCCGGTAGGGCCCAGCTCCGGCCTCAACTATGCCGCCGCCCTCCGTGTCGCTTCCCGGCTCGGCTCTGACGCGCAGGTCGTCACTGTCTTTCCCGATCGCATGGAACGCTACTTCTCCCACAAGGTCTTCGCCGGCTTCCGTCCTGCTGAACCTTGAGGCGATCCCGCGGCACCACGCAGCATCCGCAGGAAGCCGCGCCTTGTCGCCCGCCCCAAAGCAGCGTAAGCTCCCCTACCGCAATGCGTATCACGGACCGTTATATCTGCTGGCAGGTCCTCTACGGCACAATCTTCGGTGTCTCCCTGCTCACTGCGGTCCTCATTCTGGGCCAGCTCTTCCAGAAGATCCGCCCCCTGCTCGTCGAGCAGGCGGCGCCCCTTGATCTCATCGGACAGTTCATCCTGCTCATTGTCCCCTACTCTCTCATGTTCACCCTCCCGTGGGGGTTCCTGGTTGCCAACCTGCTCTGCTTTGGACGGCTCTCGCGCCATAGCGAGCTTCTCAGCCTGAGAATGGCCGGCCTCAGCCTGACAAGGGTCGCCCTTCCAACCCTCCTCGTAGGGGCCGCCTTGTCCGCCTTCTGCTGGTGGCTCGCCGGAACGGCCGCCCCCCGAGCCAAGGGAGCCTCGCGCGACCTCATCTACGAGGCCGTGAAGAACAATCCCCGCAAACTCATCGAACCGGGTGTGGTGATCTCCCGGTTCCAGGACCAACGCGTCTATGCCGAGGGCAAGGATGAGGATGGAGTCATTCAGGGTCTCCACATCTATGTCTTCGACAGCGATGATCGTGACGCCGGGCTGGAGACCTACATGTATGCCGACCTCGTGGACCTCTATGTCAACGAGGACGAGAAACAGCTCCGCCTCAAGCTTACCAATCCATTCATCGAAGTCATCCCCGATGAAGAGGGCGCGACTCCCATTCCGATCCGGGCCGAGGAAATGGAACCCGTGCTGATCGACTTTTCCGCAACCAACAGAAAGAAGACCAAGCCGTCCGGCATCACCAACGCCGATGCTCCCGCCCGTATCCTTGAATCTCGGGACCGTCAGGAAATCGCCCGGAAGGAACGCAACGGCACGACGCCCCCCCGTCCCGCCGGCCTGCCCATCGGTGCCCGATACGAACCTGAAGTCGACGACGACGGAGATCCCATTCCGGTCCCCCTCACGCCCGGCCGCATCGAGGAACTGGACTACGCGATTCAGAAGGAAGATCGCTTTCAGAAGAGCATGAACATCGAACTGCACAAGCGCCGCTCGCTCTCGCTGGCCTGCCTCTCCTTCGCCATCATCGGGATCCCGCTCGGCATCTCGCCACGCCGTCGGGAAAACTCCAATGGCTTCCTCCTGAGCCTGCTCATAGCAGCCACTTATTTCGGCTTTCTCATCTTCGCTGAGGAGCTCGAGGACGCAGCCCTCCCCACCATCCTAGCCGTTCTTTGGTTCCCCAACCTCCTCTGCCTCGGCCTCGGGATCTGGCTCTTCCGAAGGGCCAGCTTCCGGTAGCACTTCCGCCTGCCGTCCAAACAGCACATGTTCCCGAGCCCCCTGCGCAAGCTTCTCCGGCGAACACGGCTGGCCCGGCGCAGGGAACCCGGCAACTCCCTCGACCCCCTGCCCATCCGGGGCCCACTCCGCCGTTACAATGGCGTCAAGTTCCGGCAGGACTTTCGCGCCGCGCTCAATGTCGCCCTTCTCGCTCTTCCGCAGGGCATGGCTTACGCCGCCATCGCTGAGCTTCCCATCATATACGGCATCGCCTGTTCCGCGGTAGCAGCCATCGTGGCTCCGTTTTTCTCCGGGTCCCGCCACACCATCCTGGGTCCCACCAACGCCACCGCCTTCATGATCTTCTCGTTCTTTCTCATTCCGGGAATGGCGTCTTCAAGGGCGGAGATCGTTACGCTCATGCCCCTGCTCTGCCTGATGGTGGGCGCCTTCTGCCTCGTAGGCGCCCTCCTGAAAACGGCCGACCTGCTGCAGTTCATCAGTCGCAGCGTCCTCGTCGGCTACATCACGGGAGCCGCCACCCTCATCATTGCCAACCAACTCAAGCACATCTTCGGCACCGCGGAGGCAATCGAAGAAGGAGGCCGAACCTTCGTGGATATCCTCTCCAACGTAGCCAGCTCCCTGCCGGCCCTGCAGTGGCAACCACTGGCTCTCGGCTCAGGAACCCTGGTCTGCTACCTTCTCCTCCACTCACGCTTCCGACGCCTTCCCGTCTTCGCCATCACCCTCGTCGGCTTCTCCACCCTCGCCTGGGCCCTTGCCCGACACACCAGCCTCGGTTTCGAACACGTCCCGAAATTCGAGGGGATTTCCTTTCAGCACCTCGCCCCTGATTTCTCCGTCTTTCTTGAGCCGGGCCTCTTCGAGAAGATTGCCCAGCTTTCCACCGTGGCCTTCGCAATCGCCTTTCTCGCCTCCCTGGAAAACACCGTCATGTCCAAGTCGCTCGCCGCCCGCACCAGCGACCGCCCCGATGTAAACCAGGACCTGCTGTCCGTTGGAGCTGCAAACATCGCGACCGGCCTCCTCGCAGGAATGCCGGCGTCCGGCTCCCTCACCCGCTCTGCCCTCAACTTCGACTCTGGAGCCCGCACCCGCTTCGCCTCCATCTTCTCCGGAATCCTCTGCGTGGCCGGCCTCTTCCTCCTCGCTGCCTTTCCCCTCGTCCAGCACGTCCCCCGGGCCTGCCTTGCTGGTCTCGTGATCGCCGTGGCGGCCTCTCTCATTTCTCCCCACGTCATCCGCATCTGCCTGCGTTCCACCCGGGACGACGCCTTCGTCCTGTTGGTCACCTTCGCGTCCGCACTCTTTGCCCCACTCCACACCGCCATCTTCATCGGAGTGGGACTGTCCATCTCCCTGTTTCTCCGCAAGGCATCCCGTCCCCACCTCGTCGAGTATGAAGTCAACGACGACGGAGACCTCCGGGAACTGGGCGAAAAGCGCAAGCGACCCAATCCCGCCATCTCGATCGTCCATGTCGAGGGGGACCTGTTCTTCGGTGCCGCCGAACTTTTTCGCACTCAGATCCAGCGCACCTTCGTGGACGACAACCTGAAGATCATCATCCTGCGCCTCAAGAACGCCCGCCACCTTGACGCCACCAGCGTTCTGGCTCTCGAGGACCTCATCCGCTGCACCAGGAAGGAGGGGCGCCACATCATCGTCTCGGGAGCGACCCGCGAGGTCTACCGCGTTCTCAAGTTGTCCGGCGTCCTGGAAGTTCTCCAGGAAGGTTGCGACCGCGCGACCGGCGAGAGCAACCTCTTCCTCCACAGGCCCAGCAATCCCAACCTTGCGACCCGGGACTCCCTCAGGAGAGCGCAGCACCTGCTCGGAAGCAACGAGGCCGATATCAGAATCTTCTACGACCCAACCCGGGAGGCGTGATCCGGTTTACCCGATCCGGTAGACAATCCGGGCCTTGGAGGTGTCGTAGGGAGACATCTCCATCTTGACCTTGTCCCCGACCACCAGACGGATGAAGCGCTTGCGCATCTTACCGGAAATATGAGCCAGAACCTCGTGATCACTGGGCAGCTTCACCTTGAACATGGTCCCCGCCAGAACGGCCGAGATGGTTCCCTCGATTTCAACAGCCTTGTCCTCCCCATCAGCCCCCTTCTTGGGCCCACTATATTCGCTGCGCCTTCTCCGGCGCCCGCCTCCCCTTCGTCTTCTTGGTGGTCCCGCGATAACTCGATCCTTGGTTCTGCGAACCGGCAGCATGCCCATCCGCGTGGCGCATCATTGTTGATATTGGCCAACCCGCAATCGAAATCTCCGATCCGACCCCTGATTTTTCAGGCTACCGCCCCTCCCTCCACCCGGCTCCACCCCCGGGATCAATCCTCTCCCGCACCCGCAACCAGACCTGAGGATTAGCGTTGACACCCGGGGGGCTCACTCCTAGTTTTTCCGCCCTTTCCGCCCCGATTGAACCTTGGCGGAACGCCTGTGATGAAGACTTTTTCAGCTAGAGCCGTCGATGTAGAGCGCAAGTGGCATGTCATCGATGCCGCCGACCAGATCCTTGGCAAGGTCGCGGTGGAGGCAGCCCGCCTCCTGCGGGGCAAGCACAAGGCCACCTATACTCCGCACGTCGATACCGGGGACCATGTGGTGATCATCAATGCCGAGAAGGTCCGCCTTTCCGGCAACAAGGAGACCCAGAAGATTTACACCAGCTTCTCCGGCTACGTCGGCGGGCAGAAGGTGGAAACCCCGAAGAAAGTCCGGGCGCGCCGCCCTGAACTGCTCGTTGAGCGGGCTGTGCGCGGCATGATTCCGCACAACCGCCTCGGTCGCGCCCAGTTCCGCAAGCTTCACGTCTACGCCGGCCCCGAGCACAAGCAGGAGGCCCAGCAGCCCGAACCCTACGCGCTCTGACTCCAGCCCGCTTCCAGCACACTGAACCGTTTTCAATTCCACTCCCATGGCCGCTACTGAAACCATTCACACCGCCACCGGTCGCCGCAAGACCGCCGTCGCCCGCATCTGG
Source organism: uncultured Roseibacillus sp. (assembly GCA_963935445.1). Taxonomy (GTDB): domain Bacteria; phylum Verrucomicrobiota; class Verrucomicrobiia; order Verrucomicrobiales; family Akkermansiaceae; genus Roseibacillus_B. The sequence goes on along the minus strand of CAWWCX010000328.1, from coordinate 25 downwards.
ATGACGGAAGGCTCCGGCGAAATCG
>CAWWCX010000327.1:0-4808 GCA_963935445.1 uncultured Roseibacillus sp. | reverse complement strand
GTCGAGATTGGAATTATCCTGATTTCCCCGGCTTGCTCCGGTCAGAAGGATGTTGCCAATCTGGAATTGAGCATCCGGCGCGTAAGGGGAGCGGGGGTAATCATCAACGACTTTCTGATAGGCCTCGATCGCCTCGTTCACCTTGCTTTTTCTCGCCCCGTAGACTTTTCCGATGGTGAACTGGGCTTTCGCCGCGGCAACTGCCTGGGGCGCATTATCCCGTACGGTTTCCAGCATTCCGACGACCTTCTTGGGATCGAGGCCGGGTTTCATCCATAGGAATCTGCCAGTGATCTCGCCGTCGGCAGCGGCGTGCGCCACCTTGGCCTGGCTATCCCGGGCCTGGGGATAGAGGGGGGAGCCCTGATAGCGGGTGATGACCTGCCCGTAGGCCTCAAACGCTTTTTCCAGTGCGCCGGCCTGCTCCAGAAGTTGAGCCTGTCTGAAGCGGGCAGGGGGAGCTGCCGATGAATACGGGTAATTGTCGGCCGTCCCATCGTAGAGACGGATGGCTTTTTTGTTCCTGCCGGCCTCGTCGGCCGCCTTGGCCTGCGCGAATAGTGCCTGCGCTTCAGTATCGGAACGAGCGGTATTGCCTGAGACGGGGAGGAACGTTTCAGAGTCTTGTGAGCAAGAGGTCAGAAGGAATCCAACCAAACCAGCGGAGAGGAAAACGCGGCGGAGACCGGTCATGAGGGGAACCCTAGTGGGGCTTTCCGAAATTCCAATTGCGATTTTCCATCTGCCTTAATGAATGTGAATAAAGGATCCTCCCGACTGGCGACTCGAGGTGGCAGGATAGCCGGGTTATTCCCCGAGCTCGGTGGCGCGGGCCGTGGCAGTTTGGACGGCCTCAATGCAGGCGGCTCTAAAGGCACGGGATTCGAGCGCCTTGAGCCCGGCAATGGTCGTCCCCCCGGGAGATGTGACCATATCCTTGAGGACGGCGGTGTGCTGGCCGGTCGACTGGACCATGGTTGCTGCTCCCAGCACGGTCTGTGCCGCTAGTTCCCGGGCCTGGTCTCGGGGCAGTCCGCATTGCACTCCTCCGTCCGCAAGGGCCTCGATAAAGAGGTAGACGTAGGCGGGGCCGCTGCCGGAAAGCCCGGTAACCGCATCCATGTGCTGCTCCTTCACTTCAACGGCCAGCCCCACGGAGCCGAGGAGGCGCTGCGCGGTGGTGGTGTCCTCCCCGATGGTCGAGGTGCCACAAGTGAAGGCGGCCGCTCCTTGCCCGACGAGAGCCGGAGTGTTGGGCATGGATCGAATAATGCGGGCGCCCTGCCCGACTTCAGTCTCGAGAGTGGCTACGTCCAGGCCCGCTGCGACAGAGATGACCAGAAGGCTGCTGGTCGTAGTTCCGGAGTCCCTGATGGTGTTCAGGGCCGCTGCGACATCGTGAGGTTTTACGGCAAGAATGAGTGTGTCGACTGCATTGGCAAGCTCACTGATGGAGGAGGCCGCATGGACCCCCCGTTCGGATACGAGGGCCTCCAGGGAAGCGGGGACCACGTCATACGCCATGACATCGGCGGGTTCGACGGCTCCCGCGTCAATGGCTCCGATCGTGAGCGCGCTTCCCATTTTTCCGCATCCAACAAGGCCAAGTTTCATATGGGGAGTCTCCGGCTTCCGGGGCCAAGATTCAAGTTTCTTGAATCGCGGCCGGGACAGGGTTGTCACATTTCCGAACGCTTTTACTTGAGAACTGTCAGAAGGCGGGAAGAGTGAAGGAGATGCGCTTAAAGTGGATGGTGTTGCCGCTGGTGTGGGTGTGGTTTCATGGGTCAGGGGCTGGAATTCTCAGGGCTCAGGAGGCTCCCGCTGCAGTTCCCCGGAACGTTGGGGAGAAGGCGGAGGCGTTTACAATCGACAAGGTCATTCACCCCGTCGTGGCCAAGCTGCCACCTCCCGAGTTCGAGGATGAGATCGTATCGATTCCAATGGCTGTCTCCTCCCGCAGCAGTCTGGCATCGCGGCACGTCCTGCAGGGGTTGGCCTATATTCAGGCAGCGTGGGACTTCGAGGCCTACCGGCATTTCTGCGAGGCCGTGAAGGCTGACCCTGACTGCCTGATGGCTTACTGGGGAATCGGACTGGCGCTCGCCGCTCCAAATAATGAGTTCACGGCACAAAGACAGGTGGCGGTGCTGAGAATGATCGAGTTGATGGATGCCGAGGTCGAGGTCGGGGGTAAGCTGCTCCCGGTAGCAAGCCAGATGGAGCAGAGGTATGCCCTGGCGCTGGCGGAGCTTTTTGCCCTGCGAGGCAATCCGCAGGATGGCTTTGGGAAGCTTTCCGCCGATTTTCCCAATAATCTTCAGGCCAAGTGTCTCTCCATTTATCTGCAGCGGGATGGTTTTGATGAGTTCGGGCCCCGCGCCGGTCAGGAAGCGGCGATGAAGGCCATGGAGTCGGTGGTTAAGGATAATCCTGACAACGTGGGGGTTCTCACCTTCTGGGTGATGCTTCACGCAGAGGCCCCCGAAGCGACGACGAAGTTGCGCGAGGAGATCCTCCCGGTAGTGCGCAAGATTGCCCGGAAGGCTCCTGGCTTTCCACCGTATCAGCATCTTCTGGGTCACTTCGAATGGCGTTGCGGAAATCATTTTCTCGCCGAGGCGGCCTTGAGTCGTGCAGCGAAGCTCTACGCCGATCACATGAAGAGGCACAAGTTGAGCCTGCACGACTGCAATGGGTGGATTCGTACGCAGCTCTATCTGGCCACAGCAATGCAAAGCCGCGGGCGCTTTGAGCCGGCGATGGCCATTGCGCGAAACCTCGCAAGGTTCGAGATCGACCCGGAAAGGCTCGGTTCATCGGGGGCGAATCTGGTGGTCTGGGAGGCCCGGACATTGCCTGCGAGGCTCTACATTTCACGAGGAGAGGAAGGAGACTTCGACCGCGCGATCGCGAGTTTGCCGGGGCCGAAAGACCCCCAGCTGATGAAGATCAAGGATCGGACGCTCTCGATTTTTTACCTGGAGTGCCTGATACAGTATCTTGAGTGCAGGAGAGCGTTGGCAGCGGGGGATGTTGAGGCCGCCCGGAAGGATAGCATGACGATGAACAAGATCCTTGCACGGATGGAAGAGTATGGCGACCAGGCCAACAAGAGTTCGTCAATTTCCGAGTATGTGCGCGCGCTGACTGGTCTTCAGGTGTATGCGGCGGAGGCCCGGGGCCTGATCGCGCAGGCCCAGGGGAGCTCGGGAGCCGGTGCATCGGTTGCACGGAGCTGGTTCAAGACGGCGGCGGAAAAGCAACAGCGGCCCTCGCTGTTGATGCCCCCGGTGGTGGTCTCGCCAATGGAAAGGCGCTTGGCCGCGTTTTACGGGAAGGCGGGAAATTATGAAAAGGCTGCGGAATCTTATCAGGCTGCCTTGAGACGGCGGCCGAATGACCTGGCCTCTCTCATCGGCTATCGCAACGCTCTCAGTCAGACCGGACGCGAGGAGCATGCCCTGCAGGTCGATAAGATCATTACCGCGGTGAAGCAGTGATCCGGCGGGCCGGATTCAGGCGTTTTCGACTTCCTGCCGGGAAATTCCGCGCATTTCGAAGGCACGGAGGATCGTGGCCTCAATAAGATTGGCCGGACAGGACGCACCGGCAGTGACCCCGATGACAACTTGCTGGTCCGTGAAGAGCTTGGCAGGGTAGTCGCTCTCCACCTCGGCCTTGGCTTCCAGGTCGTAGTTGGCGATCTTTTCCAGCGAAGCGAGGCAGTCTGCGTCACGGATGAAGAAGGTCGGTAATTGCTCCTGACCAATTTCCACGAGATGAGAGGTGTTCGAGCTGTTGTACCCACCTACCACGAGGAGGATGTCCATTGGCGCACGCAGCATGTCGAACAGGGCGTCCTGACGCTCCTGGGTGGCCCCGCAGATCGTATCGAACACCTGGAAGCGTTCGGCGGAGCCGTCCCGGGCGCTTATCGCGGTGCTGATGCGGCGCTGCATCTCTTCGGTCTCGCTCTTGAGCATGGTCGTCTGATTGGCAACGCCGACGTCCTCGAGGTGGAGGTCTGGATCAAAGCCGTTCGATGTCGCGCCTTCGAAACGGGCAAGGAACTTGAGACGGTCTCCGCCATTTCGGATGTAGTCACAGAGGTAGTCGCACTCGTCGAGAGTGAGTATGATGAGGTAGTGGCCCTGCTGGTCATCGCCCCGCGCGCGCGAAGCCGTGGCCCTCGTCTCCTCGTGCCCCTTCTTGCCATGAATGATCGATGTTGCTCCGGTGCGGGCGTATGTGCGCACACGGCGCCAGACCTTCATGACATCACCGCAGGTGGTGTCGATGACATAGCAGCCCGCTTCCTCGATCTTGTCCATGAAGGAGGTGGGCGCTCCAAAGGCGGGCACGATCACGACATCCTCCTCCGTGAGTCCCTCATACTGTTCGTTCATCTCCTTCCAGGGCAGAGATTCGATGCTCATGTCCTTGAGCTGTCGGTTCACCTCGGGATTGTGGATGATCTCCCCGATCAGGAAGATCCGATTGTCGGGAAAAACCCGGCGGGAGGCGTAGGCGAGATCGATGGCGCGCTCGACCCCGTAACAGAATCCAAATTGCTGAGCCAGCCGCAGGGTTGTCCGGCCGATAGTCAGCGTGCCGCCGCCTTCACGGAGTTTTTCGACGATGGGCGAACGATAGTGTTTCTCCACCTCGGCCTGGACCTTCTCCATGACCTCGGGTCGGCGGACGTTCACGCGTCTTCTTTTTGATGGGGCGGGGGATTCGCTCACGGTCAATTAATGGCAGTCTTCCTATTCAGTTCAAGTGTGAGACTCAAGGGACGCCCGGTT
>CAWWCX010000326.1:0-4832 GCA_963935445.1 uncultured Roseibacillus sp. | reverse complement strand
CCGGGCGAGTGAGCCCTGAGCTAGTTTGCGCTCACCCAGGCGCTCAGGGTCGAATTGTCGTAGAAGAGCAGGGTGCGCTTGAAGGTGAGGAGACGCTGACCGGGAGACTTGAGAAAGCGGTCCTCGGCGAAGCGTTCCACCTGGGTTTCCATGGTGCTCTCCGAGATTTGGCCATTGCTCATGTTGATGAGGGCGAGTTCCTGCTTGTTGCCGTGGTGGACGATCTTGAGAAAGTGGTCGTCTTCAAGACGGACGAAGTGGCCGTTCTGGTGCCGGCGCGACTTTGGGGCCTCGGGCACAGGCAGGAACCGCTTGGCATCGAGATCAGCGATTGCAATCTTGTGGCGCCCCATGATGAGGCGGTCCCCTTCAATTACGATTTCACCATGTCTTCCGTGCTCGACATGGGGGGTGAGCTCGAAGCGGTAACCGGGATCATCCGACCGTCGGAGGATGAGCTTGTTGTGGGAGGTGATGAGGACGTAGCGCCCATGCATGGAAAGCATATGGGCTTCGTTTTCGACGAGTTGGGCTGTCCGGTTGTCCAGATTGTAGCGAAAGACGGCCTGATGGTTGCCGGGATGGTTGCGAGCGTCGAAGAAGACTGCCCCAGGTCCGAAATGATTGCGGTGCACATGGAGGCGATTGACGAGGATGCCCCGCGCGACGGGATTGCCCCAGTCCTGCTTGTCTTCACGGACGTGGAGTTCGTAATCGCGGATCATCCCGTTGTTGTAATTGATTCTGGCGGGCAGATATTGGAAGCCGCTCACGAGGTGGTTCTCCCCCAGATCGAGGTGAACGTGGTGGGGATGAGGCAGGACCTTGCCAAGGGCGGGATTGTCGGGGTCTTTCCACTGCGAATGCCACCAGGTGTCGGGGTTGCCGTCGATAATGTTGGGAGGCAGTGCGCGGGGAGCGGCATTACGCTCGTGTTCTGCCTCCACGGACCACTTATCACGTGCAATCCTGTTGCCCTGCGCATCGAGAAGGTGCACTTCAGCGGCGGACGCCCAGCCCCGGCCATTCACCTCCGAGAGAGCGGTGAGGCGGACGAACTGGGCAGCCTGCGGCGGAAAGCGAACCTCGTACCAGCCGTTCTCGATCGGGCGGGCGAGGTTGGGCGAGGTAGTCTGGGCCACGATGACGGGGTCTCGCCGGATGGTGCGTCCGGTGGCGGGATCGAGGATCAGATGATGGGGGCCGTGCCATTGGGACGCGTGAAAGATATTGAGGTTCTCTCCATCCCAGTAGGGATCAACCAGGTGAGCCTCGCTGAGTGTGCGCTCCCAGGCCGGTTTTCCGGACTCGAGATCGAAGACGACCATCTTGCCCTGGCGGTCGTGGTACATGAGCCTGCTGCCGAAGTAGAATGGATTACCCAGCGTGGAGGGAACGGGAGCCTCCCAGAGAAAGCGCCCATTCCTGGCGTTGAGCGCGACGGCCCGCCCCGGGCGGCCGCCTCTTCCAGCTTCGACGAGGAGGAGTTTTTCCCCGACGAAGGACAGGGTGGCGTTGTGGGCATCTACAAAGCGGCGCCACCTGATCGATCCGCTGGGGCTCAGGTCCAGGCACTCAAGGATTCCCCCGGAGAGGAGAAAGGCGGTCTCGCCCAGTCCGGAAGCAGGAGGAGCGAGGGCGATGCGTGCATCGCTCCGGGTGATAGCCCAGGTGCGTTTGAGGGGAAGGCGCAGGGGAGCAGAGGGGGTTTCGATGCGTGCGAGAGCTTCTCCGATCCTGTGGCGGCGATCCGGCGCCGGATTGTCGCTCACTACGAAGAGTTTCTGGTGGGCGATGATAAATCCAAGCGGTCGGGCTTCCCCGAGATCCCAGGGCCGCCGTTCCAGAAGGTCGCCGCTTCTGACATCGAGGCGTTGAAGTTCCGCGACGGAACCAAGGTAGACGGATCCGCCAAGCAGGAGGGCGCGGCCCAGGACGCGGTCAGCAAGAGGGCGGAACCAACGCGCTTCGCCCGACCTGAGATCGAGTCCTGCGATCACCCCGGTGCCCCGGACAACCAGCGTGTCTTCGTACACGCCGATCATCTCGTTGCCGAGGATGAGCGGGTTATCCCAGAGAACGCGACCCGTTCGCTGGTCGAGGGCGAAGATGCGCCCATCGTCGCGAGGCATGCAGACCACGGTGTCTCCTGCGATGATCGGGGCAGAACCGAGATTCTGGGGGACAAGGCTCGAGTTCTGGCGGCGATAGTTGTGAACCCAGTCCACGCGACCGTCCCTGACGTCGCAGCGCACGATCATTCCAGCATTGGTGTTACAGTAGACGGCACCGCGGTGGACGGTGACCTCGTTTCCGTAGATGACATTCTGTGGAGCGGCCCCCTGCAGCCTGCCCTCGGAGTCGACGGAACGCCCGGCGATGACGAGGTCGGTGGACCAGCGTGGCTGGCGTGTGGAGAGGTCCAAGTGGACCAGGCTGACCGCGCGGTTGCGGTCGGTGACATCGCCCGGGGTATGCCATTGCAGGTAGAACAGGCCGCCTTCCGCCGCCACGGGATCTCCCATCGGGACGCCGTTGGCATAGCGTGAGGTGCCTCTGGTGTAAATGTGTGACCATTCGGGCTGTCCTCCCTCGAGGGAGAAGGCGGCAATGCCGTTGGGCAGGGAACTGAGTCCCCAGCGGGTATAGAGTGTTCCTCCGCGGATCAGGGGACGAAAGTAGCCCGGGTGATAACCGGTACGGCGGTGTTGGTCGACCGGGTGCCGTTGGAGCTGGGACCAGAGGGGAGGGCCGGGGTTGGAGGCGTCATAACTGACGAGCATGTTGCGACCGCTCGCGATGATCTGGGAGCCGGCGACCTGGAGGTCGATTCCAAAGCCAACGGCGGGAGTATCAGTGGGCCAGGGGGATACGGGAGGCAACTGGAGGATATGCTGATCGAGGCTGGACAGTTCCGCGGCGGGGACGGGTGTCATAGAGGAGACCCCCTTGAAGAGCTCAGCCCTGATTTCGGCCCCCTTGGCGGTCCGGTCCATCCAGGGATAGTTCCTCCCCGGGTCGATGGTGCCTGCGGTCGCGCGCAGTTCGTCGATTGCGCCGATCATCCGGAGAGCGGTCCAGGCCCCCACCTGTGCTGCATCCCGCAGCTTGGGGTCGATGGCGTGGGCGAGAAGTTCCCGGAAGCTACGCAGGGCAGATTCGGCTCTGCCGCTCCACAGCGCGTCGTTGCCGAGCTTGAGGAGCATGGAATGCACGGTGGAAGACCACGGGAAGCGGCGGGTGAGGGTGAGAATGTCCGCTTCGCTTGGGTCCTGCGGAAGGGTTTCGCGCTTGAGGTGATCGTCCTGCAGCTTGCGCAGGGCCGTCAGTTCGGCGGGAGGTTTCGAGAGCAGGTGAAGATCGAGGGCGCGCAGGGGATCGGTCACCCCCGGTTGATCCTGCCAGGGAACAATCTGCTCGCTGGCGAGGGCGATCAGGCGGTCTACCGTGCCTGCGACATCAGCGGGCGAATGATCGAGCACGGCGCGCCAGTAGCCATCGGGGTCGTCTGGTTCCATGAGAACGAGTGGAGTGCCGCGAGGCAGGGGATAAATAGGGGGGGCGAGGCTCTCCATGCCCTTGAGTTCATTTTCCATCCAGAGCCAGAGCTCGCGCGTGCGGGCATCCGGATGGTCAGGATCGACGTCATCCTTGAGTTTCTGGTAGAGAGGTCGTGCACCAGCAAGATCCATCCGGCGGTGGTTGTAGGCCTCACGAATCCGCCAGTAGAGGTCGTGGGGATTCTCGCGGTGCAGGCGTCCGGATGTTTCGCGGGCCTCGAGGTGCCGCCCCTCGAGAAGGGCCTTATCGATGACCCGTGGGACAGCCTCCCGGATGGTCTGGCTGTTTGCAGAGATGGCACCAAGCTGCTCGAGGGCGACGAGGCGCTCGGATGCGAGGTCGATCCAGGGATTTGTTTTCAGGAGGCGGCCCTCTTCGGCGAGAATGGTCGCGTAGCAGGCAACGGCAAGGTCGAGGTCGCCCGGATAGTCCTCTGCAAGGGCGAGGAGAATTTCATGTCCCTCGTCATCGTGTCCCTCGGCATAGGCGCGCCGGGCATCGGACCAGCGGGCATCGCCTGTCGGTGCCTGGGCAGCCGCAAGAAGCGGGAAGGCGAGGAGAAGCAGCGTGAGGAAGAGCAGTCGGGTGCGTCCCGGAATCATGGTTTGCGGAAGGGAATCGGGATGCCGTTCGAATCGGTGAGGCGGAGCCGCACCCACCAGCGATAGTCGACATTGGCGGACTTGACGATGAACCGGTTGGTGCCGGCCATCAGTTTGACGCGGAGATTCCTGTCCTCCACGATGCAGTCCTTGCGGTGCTGGTAGGGCGCGATCTTCTCGGAAATCTGTTCGCCATTGAGCCAGACCCGGAAAGCGTCATCGCCGTCGATATCGAGAATCACTTCCCGGTCCGTGTCGACATGAATGTCTGCGACGGCGTAGCCCACTGCGAAAGAGCCCGGAGGAGGCAGCTGTGCGGACATGGAAAGCTTTCCATCGGTGCTGTCGACAATCCCTTCCCCCCAGGTCACTTCCCGCTCAATGGGCTTGTCGCTACGGCCTTCCAGAAGCCAGATGTAGGTCGCCTTGTAGCTCTTCTCGAAGTCGATTTCCTTTTCCGGTTCGTGCACCTCGTGAAAGGCCTTGTGTTCCTTGTCGTTGAGAAAGGTGCCAATGACCATCCAATGGGCAACGTAGCCCTGTGCGGCGACCACATCGCCAATCTGGTCTTCAGGGGCGAGCGCTCCGAGGGCCTTGGCTGCCGCGGAGCGTAGTGTTTCGTCTCTGTCTCTTATACACATCTGACGCTGCCGACGATATGCAGTGTGT
>CAWWCX010000325.1:0-4848 GCA_963935445.1 uncultured Roseibacillus sp. | reverse complement strand
GTTACAAAAATATTAAAATAGCGTAATAATTGGCCGAACACGTTTTGAGAGTCAGGGAGAGGGCCCTCCCCATTGTTCTCTCAGCCCTATGAGTGCGCCTCCTCGGTCTCACTGCTTGGCGCGGATGGGGCGGCCCACTCAGGCTTGGGGCTTCAAGTGCGCCTTGGCGGTAGTCAGAAAACGATCCCGGGCTGAGGCGTGATCAACGACTGGATGAGGATAGCTTTCTCCCAGGCGGACATCGGCGTCCCTGAGAACGGACTCAGGGGCAGACCACGGGTGGTGAATGTAGCGGGAGGGAAGCTTTGCGAGCGCAGGCAGCCAACGCCGCACATAGGTGCCATCGGGATCAAACTTCTCTCCTTGAGTGACCGGGTTAAAGACCCGGAAGTATGGCTGTGCATCACAGCCGCTCCCCGCGGACCACTGCCAGCCGGCGTTATTCTGCGCCCAGTCCCCGTCGGTGAGATGCGTCATGAAATGTTGCTCGCCGCGCCGGTAGTCAATGAGCAGGTGCTTGCAGAGAAAACTCGCCGTGATCATCCGCGCGCGCCCGTGCACGAAGCCGGTTTCAAGGAGTTCGCGCGCTGCGGCATCCACAACCGGATACCCAGTCCGGCCCTCGGCCCAGGCGTTCCAGTCTGCGGCGTCATCCCGCCAGGGAAAGTTGGTCCAGCTGGGGCGGAAGGGGGCCTTCAGGAGGCGTGGACGGTCCCAGAGTGAGGAGTAGGAGAATTCACGCCAGACGAGTTCTGTGAGAAACCGCTCTATCGATTCATTGCAGATTTCTGGCCTGCGGCGTTCCGCCGCCCACCAGATGGCCCGGACGGAAAGAGTGCCGAATTTAATGTCGGCAGACAGCCTGCTCGTAGCGTCCTCATCGAGCTGGTCTCTCCCGGTGCCGTAGTGCTCGAGGCCATGGCTGACGAATTGGAGGAGGCGCTCGCGGGCGGCGGGTTCCCCCCCCGCCTGCAGATTTGGGTTCCGGGGAATTCCCAACTCGGAAAGAGAGGGTGGCGGGCAGTGTTGTTCAACAGCCTCCGGAGGAGCGGGGGGAAGGGCGGTCGGCGGCGGGAGAGGTTTTTCAATAGTGGCCGCCTTCCGGAAGGCACGAGCGAAAGGAGTAAACACGGAATAAGGTGAGCCGCTTCCGGTGCGCAGACTACCGGGTGGGTGCAGGGTCTCCCCTTCAAGGAGCTCAAGCGGGACGTGGAGGGCCTTGGCAACCTGCCGATCACGGACCCTCCCGAGGGGCTCGATCCAGCGGTGGGCCATGACCCTGGAGACATCCCATTCGCGAGCAACCCGAGGAATCACGTCGACGCTTTTGCCGCGGAGACAGATCAGAGTGCTGCCGAGGGATGTAATGCCCTGGGCGAGCTCCTCAAGGCTCTCGAGCAGGAACTGCATCCGGTGGGGCAGGCGTTGTGCCCGGAGAGGATCAAAGAAATAGGGGTCCAGAACGAAGACCGGAATCACTTCGCCTTCGCGGAGACCGCGCATCAATGGCCCGTGATCAGCAAGCCGGAGATCCTTGCCCCTGAACCATACCAGTGTCCTAGGGCGATGGGTCATGGATGGGGGAAGAACGTTCGCCGGGCGCCGGCCCAAACCGGAAGCGAATGGCTGCGGCCCGGTAGTTGAAGCTGGCGCGGAGTTGGGCCGCGATGAGTATGCGGTGAACGAGGCGCCCCACGATTCCGCCCGGCACGGAGTAATAGACCCTGTCTTCCATCACCGTCCTGCCACCTTCCTGAGAAAAGTGGTGCTCATGCCACCATGAGCGGTAGGGGCCACGGATCTGGGAATCAACGAAGTGCCGGCCCGCCTCCCAGCGCTCAATCCGGGTATGCCATCCGATCCGCAATCCGAAAACTCGCAGACGGTATTGAATGGCCGCCCCGGCGCACATGGTCGGGTCTGCTCTTCGGATCTGGAAGTCCAGCTTGGGAGGGGTGAGGAGGCCGAGATTGGTGGGTTGGGAAAAAAAGGGGAAGACTTCCGCGAGCGGAGCATCAACTACTGTTTGACTGACAAGATACCTGGTGGGCTTTCTCTGACGCAGGTAGTCCGCGTCTCCCATCGGGGCCGGAAGCCCTGGTCGGAGGGGCTCGAGAGAGACCTCTCGAGAGGTCAGCAGGTCGTCGAGCGCGGAGTCAAGGCTCTCGAAATGGTAGGAAAACCCATGGGCCTTTGCCTTGTCGGCAAGGCATCGCTGACTGGCCAGGAGGGCGTTGGCACCTTCTCCAAGGGTTAGGCGGAGCAGCAAACCGGGAGCAGGGAGAAAAGCCGGCCGGCGCAGGGCGCGTCCAAGGGCTTTGGCAAGCTCTGCATTAGTGACGGGGGCCGGGCTGACGAGGTTGAGGGGTCCTTCAAGGCGGTCATCATCGAGAGCCCTCAGGATCAAGGCCACACAATCCTGCAGGTGGATCCATGGCACGAATTGCCGACCGGCGCCGAGTGGTCCTCCCAGACCTGTGCGGAACACGGCGGCGAGTTGTTCCAAGGCCCCACCCCCGCAGCCGAGGACGATGCCGGTGCGGAGGCATACGACCCGCGTGGGACTTCCTGAGAGGGCGAGGGCGGCGTGCTCCCAAGCCTTGCAGAGCTTGGCAAGAAAGTCCGCCCCCGAAGCCTCATCCTCGCTGAGGGGATCATCACCGCGGTCGCCGTAATAGCCCACGGCACTTCCGGAGAGAAGGACACCGGGAGGGTTCTGGACCCGCTTCATGGCCTCGACCAAGCGGGTTGTCAGAGAGACCCTGCTGTCGTAAATGGCGTTCTTCCGGCGGGGGTTCCATCTTCCCTGGAAGAGTGGTTCGCCAGCCAGATTGATGACCGCGTCGCATTGCTCGAGAGCGGCCTCCAGCTCCTCATTGCCTTCAGGGGTAATCGGGAGCAGCTCCACATTTCCCCCGAGCCCGGCGCGGGCTTTTTCGGGGGAACGGACCCACGCCACGACGGAGTGCCCTTTTTGAAGAAGAGCGAGGACCAATGCCCTCCCGATGAACCCTGTTGCTCCGGTGAGAAAAACCTTCATGCGGCATCGCCGAGTCGTTCCAGTATGGCCCCATTTTCAAGTCCTGCAACTGTCCGAAGCCCGGGCACAGACGCCGGGAGGCCTGCCCGGCCAGCGTGAACCTAGGCGGGGGTGCCGATCAAATCGGTCCGAGTGAAGAGGGAAACGACCTTGATTCCACGGTCCTCAAGGGCCTGACGCCCCCCTTCTTCCCGGTCAACGAGGACAAACGCAAAGAGGACCGTTCCACCCTCGCTCTCAATGGCATCGATGGCCTTCAGGGTGGATCCCCCGGTGGTGATTACGTCATCCACGACCACGATGGCGTCGCCAGAGCGGAAATTCCCCTCGATGCGGCGACCGGCCCCGTATTGCTTGGCCTCCTTGCGGACGGTGAAGACCTGGAGGAAATCGTCAGGCTGCTGACGCGCGGATTCCATCCCGATCGCGAGGGAGATGGGGTCTGCGCCCAAGGTCATGCCCCCAATGCCGGCAGCGGAAAGCCCGTCGGATTGCAGCCGCTCCTGGACGAGCGCCCAGCCCGCCTCGCCGATCAGGCGAGCGCCCCGGGCATCAAAGCTCGTAACGCGGCAGTCTACGTAGAGATCGCTTTTCTTGCCGGAAGCGAGGGTGAATTCGCCCGTTCGGACGGATTTTTCGAGGAGCAGTTGCTTCAATTGTTCGCGGGTATCTTCAGCCATGTTTTCAACGGGTTTCTGCAAAGCAGAAAGGAGCTGAAGATACCAGCCGGATCTTGCTTGTGCCGGGAGGACGTCCCGGGGAGAGGTGGCGATAGGGAATGCGAGGAGCTCCGGTGAGAGCGTCTTGGCGACTTCATTTTCCTGCCGGCGAGAGCACGCGGCCTCTGGTCGCCAGGCCACATGACTTGATATCAAGGAATATGGGGGGTCTTTTTGTCGGCCTCTTCTAGACCAGGGGGAAGCGGCAGACAGTGCAAAGGGAAGCCCCACCCCAAGCTTAAGCTACATTTACTATTAACCAACCTGTCGGTTTGTAAGACAAGGCGATTTGCCCGGATCCTTAACCAACAAAGGGGAATACCCTCCCGGCCGAAACCTCTTGGAGTCAATGTCAGAAAAATCCTCGCCGCAAGCAGCCGGCACTCATCTAATTCGGCCAATGAGGACGCGCACAACAGTCTTCCTGGCGGCATGGTTGTTCACCAATGCCTGGGTAGCCGCTGAGGCCATTTACCCGGAAGCCGGGCAAGCGGGCACTCACCGTGATTACACTTCCGGAGGCACCAAGGCAGGTGTGGGTTCTGCCTCCTACGATTACTGGATCTCTGATGGGCCCTGGAAGGCGCCACCGCGGTCGGGATTTGGCGACCAAAGCGCGGACAATGAGGGCGCGGTCCTTTTAGCCTTTAATCCATATACAGGGGAGGTCTTTACCGAAATTGAAGGTGCAGACCAGTATTTCAACCCCCGGTCATCCTATTCCGGAGGGGGCCATTCGAGCCTGAACTCTGCCGCCGAATTTGCCAGCAATGGAGGAATTTATCCAACCGCTTCAACCAACCCAATGCCAGCGGGGGCTATTTTTGAGGATACCATCGCGTTTACGACGGAGCTTCGGCCAAATGGCGCAGGTGCCTGGGTGGTCGGCATGTATGCCCAAGCTTCGGCGGATGGCGCAATTCTGGGCAGCGTCGATCCAGGGCATGCCGGGATTACGACCTACAATCCCCATTTTCTTAAAACCGGTGAGACGGTGGGTTCTGAGGGGAGCTTCGATGGAGCCGATATCCGGGTCTACTGTGGCTCTGTCTCTTATACACATCTGACGCTGCCGACGATATGCAGTGT
>CAWWCX010000324.1:0-4859 GCA_963935445.1 uncultured Roseibacillus sp. | reverse complement strand
TGGAAGTGAACGCAGGGGGTTCCCGGACCGTTTCCCGCCTCTTGCCCTAGGAAGCAGGTCTCGGGGAGCGGATCCAAGGCGGATTGGAGACTCGCGCGTGAAATCCGGCTACTTGCCGGATGAGACCAGGGTGGAGGCCTTGAGCGCCAGGCCATGGGAGCGGGTGGACTCGGCCGTGGCCGGAGTCGTGGTTTCGTCCACGTCACTGACCGTGCGCGCGCCGGCCTGAATCAGGCGGATGGGGGTCTGGATGACCCTCCCGGCCAGGCCGCAGGAGGAGACGCTCAGGCAGAGCGGAGCGAAGGCGAGGAGAGTGAGACGTTTCATAGGTGAGGGGGCAGTATGGAGCGGGTGGAGCCGGGCGCAAGTCAGCCCTTTTTCCCGTCCGTGAGGGAGAGGGCCTTTTCCAGAGCCGCGTCCTTCCCCTTGGCCAGCACGTCGCCCTTCCTGTTGATCAGCAGGTAGGCGGGAGCTTGGCGGGGCGTCAGACCGGAGAGGCCGGCGGCCTCGATCTTATCCATCGGGACAGCAGGCCATGGGAATTTACCCTCCTTGGCCCATGAGAGAGCCGCCTTCTGGTTGAAATCCAAGCTCACGTGGATCATTTCGACGCTGGGCCGCGGGGCAATTTTTTCCTTGTACAGCGCCACCAACTGGGGAGCCTCCTCCTTGCAGGGGCCTCACCAGCTGGCCGAGAAGTAGAGGAGATAGTAGCGGGGCCGCGGGTCGAGTTTGTGAGCAACGAACTTGTCGTCCTTGAGAATCCTGAGAACGCCCTCCCGTTCGAGGGAAGCGGGGAACCCCTCCGCGGTGCTGTTACCGGGCGTGCGCCTGGCAAGAAAGTCGCGGTCTGCGGCCGAGAGCTTGTCGAGGGTGAAGCGAAGTTCCTGCCCGTTTCCCAGGACGACGGTCACGAGGCCTTTCTCCGCGTTATAAGACTTGAGTTCGCCCTCGAATCTGCGGCTTCCGTCGGCGCTTGTCCATGTGCGGGCGGAAGCACTACCGAGGCCGAGGAGCATCACCGCGGTCGCGGTAAGAATGATCAGGGGGTTCATGGGGAGTCCGGACAGGGGAATTACTTCAGGGAGGAGATCTTTGCGAAGGCCTCCTTTTCGGTCTTGGCGATGAGCTGGCCCGCACTGTCGACCAGATAGATATCGCCCGCGAAGGCCCCATACTTCTCCAGGCCGACGGCTTCCCAGTCGCGGTAGAGAACGGTGGGCCAGGGAAATCTGGCCTGACGGGCCCACTTCAAGGCGTCCGCCTCCTCGTCATCGTAGCTGGCATGAATGAGTTCGACGCGGGGATTAGGCAGGATCTCCGTCTTGTACTTCTCCAGCAACTCTGGAGCGTGTTCCTTACAGGGGCCTCAGAAACTGCCACTGAAATTCAGCAGGTAGTATTCGGGAGCCTTTGGCAGATCCGTGCCGACGAAGCGCTCGCCCACCAGATAGCGGGTGTGGCCCAGAAGCTTGCTGCCGAAGGCCTGGCTCCTGAGGGCCTCGACCACTTCCTTGCTCGGCGGCGGAGGTGGCTCCGCCGGAACGGAGCGGGAGTCCGTGGAGGGAATACCGGAGTCCTGGTCTCCGCAGGAGACGAGGGCGAGAAGGCCCGCCCCGGCGATGGTGATCAATGTGCGCTGCATAGATGACTCGGATGGATTGTCGTATTGAACGAGGGCGGGGAGCAATTCATGGAGATGGGGTTTCCACGGGCTTCCAGAGATCCCTGAGGAAGGCTTCAAGGAGGCCCCACGCCCGGGTATCGGCCTTGGCGTTGTAAACGTGAGGAATGCGGAATTTTTCGCCTATCCGGTCCGCGCCTGGAACGGTGAAGCTCTGCATGGCATCGGGGAAGGGAACGATCTTGAGCTCGGTTTTCACGCTGGCCATCTCCTTCTCGAAGGCTTCGACCTTGCCCCCGGACAGATGGACGTAGGGGTCTTCCCGGGCATCGCAGACCATCACCCGGGCGGTGGCCTTTCGGATGGGCGGGTTGGAGGGCCGAACACGAAAGAAGGGGTGGAAGGCCACCACCCCGTCAAGGCCGCGCATGCCATTGCGCGCCATCTGGAGACAGACATCCCCGCCGCTACCGTAGCCTATGGCGGCCACTTTTCCCGGGTCCACCTCGGGATGAGCCGCAAGGAATTTGAGGTGGGCCAGGACGCGGGCAGTCATCTCCTGTTGGTTGGCGTTGAGTAGCCCGTCGAGCTGGGCCGCGGCCTTTGGAGTATCGGCCACCTGCCCCTCTCCGTAGAGATCCATCGCAAGGGCGGCGTAGCCAAGCTTGGAGAGCATGTCGGCGCGCATGCGGACATAGGGGTTGTGACCCCACCATTCGGGAGCAATGAGGACGCCGGGATGAGGGCCGGGCGTGTCCGGCAGGGACAGGTAGGACTTGGAGACAATCCGGCCGGCGGGGAAGGAGACTTCTGCCCCGGGACGGGTTTCGGGCGTCGAGGGCTCCGCATCCTGGGCAGCTGCGGGAGGCAGCAGGACGAGGGTGAGGAGCACCACGGCGGGGACCCCGAGGGCAAGCGCAGGTTTCATAGGGTTGACGATACCCGGGCTTTCCTGCGCGGCAAGGCAACAGATGCCCCCCGGGGAGCCGAGGCCGGTCATGGTGAGAGCACCAAATTCCCTCGCGTAACCTGTATTCATGGTGTTCGTTCATGGCGTATGAAGGAGGTGCTTCTCCAGAGCCCAGTCTTTAGGATGGCGGCTCAACAATTCGATGAGGTGGCCGCTTTCATGGAGCTTCCCGATGAAATTCATGAGCGCTGCAAGTGGCCCAAGCGCCTGATTTCGGTTTCCGTGCCCGTGCGGCTGGATGATGGGCGGACGGAGGTCTACTTCGGTCACCGGGTCCAGCACCATCTCTCCCGGGGGCCGGTCAAGGGTGGGCTGCGCTACCACCCGAGTGTGGACCTGGGGGAGGTCGCTGCCCTGGCGATGTGGATGAACTGGAAATGTGCTCTCATGCGCCTGCCCTATGGGGGCGCCAAGGGAGGAATTAATTGCGATCCGCGGCAGATGAGCCAGCGGGAGTTAGAGAAGGTCACCCGGCGCTTTGCGGCGGAGATTACCCCGTTCATAGGGAAGGAAGTCGACATCATGGCGCCTGACATGGGCACCAATGAGCAGACCATGGCGTGGATCGTCGATGTCTACTCCTCGCATAAGGGTCATCTCGCACCGGGCATCGTGACCGGCAAGCCAGTGGAACTGCAGGGGTCGGAGGGACGTCGGCAGGCAACCGGACACGGAGTGGCCTTTCTTGCCATGCGGGCCCTTAACAAGCTCGGTCGTGCGATCGAGGGGGCCAGCGCAATTGTTCAGGGCTTTGGAAACGTGGGGGCCCATGCAGCGGAGACGCTGTCCTGGTCCGGGGTCGGGGTGAAGGGCGTTTCAGACATCACTGGAGCGGTATGGAACGACCGGGGCCTTGATATTCAGCTCCTCCGGGCCCACGTCGAGGCCACGGGCGGCGTGGCCGGGTTCGGGGAAGGCGAGGGCATCGATCCCGCAGAGATGCTTTTGCAGGAATGTGACATCCTCGCCCCTGCGGCCCTTGAGAGGGTGATCACCGAGGAGAACGCCGGGCAGCTGAAATGCCGGGTGCTGGCGGAGGCGGCCAATGGCCCGACCACCCCGGGCGCGGACACCATTATCTCCGAGCGGGGGGATATCTTTGTCCTTCCCGACATCCTCTGCAATGCCGGCGGCGTGACAGTCTCTTACTTTGAGTGGGTGCAGAACCTCTCGCGCTTTCACTGGACGGAGCAGGAGGTTCTCACGAAACTGGAGACGATGATGGAAGGCGCTTTCGAGCGAATGCTTCATTTCGCCCGCGAACGCAAGGTGAGTCATCGGACCGCGGCCCTTTGCCTCGGAGTGCGGGAAGTCGCCCAGGTGAAAAAGCGGCGGGGGCTTTTCCCCTGACCGCGCGTGCTGGGAATGGGGCTTGCCCTGGAAGACATCCCCGGAGTGGTCGGGAGGACGAGCATCGGATGTGTGCTGGTGGTCCCGAAGTCCGCGCCCTTTTCCCGGGGATTGCCCTGAGCCAGACGAGGCTTTCCGGTTGGCCTGACAGCACAGTCGGCGCTTGGGGGATCACTCACGGGCTGTGATGCCGGGGAGGAAGCCCCCGGGGCTCCGGAGGTCCTCCCATCGGGTTCGTGCTCCGCCCTGGGGAGGGGAAGAACAAGGGCAGAATAAAGCAGTTCCCATGTGAGAAAATGACCCAATGGTTACTAGAATCCTCGTAAATATCACGCCGAGCGCGGGAAAATGGGAACCCGTTCGGGGGACAGTTTCCGGCGTTCCAGTTCGATTTAGCTCCATTTCGCGGGATTCTTAAGGTATCCTGACTTCCGTGCCTGAGATGACCTACAGGGGAGGCAGGGACCACGTAGCTGGAGCAGGGCAGACGGGGGAAATCTGCTCGAGGGAGGAGGGCTGTGAACGGTAGCGAAGAGAGGGCCTGGATCAAAGCCGCTTTGGATGTGAGGGAGCGAGCATACGCCCCGTACTCGAAATTCAAGGTGGGCGCAGCCTTGGTGTCGCGAACAGGTCGCGTCTTCACCGGGTGCAACGTTGAGAACGCGTCCTATGGCCTCACCATATGTGCCGAACGGGTTGCGCTGGCCTCTGCCGTCTCGGAAGGGGAACGCGAATTCCAAGCTCTCGCGATCTGCGCGCCGGGCGCGCCCGCGCCTTGTGGCGCATGCCGGCAGGTTCTCCATGAGTTCTGCCCGGAGCTGCTTATCTTGATGGTGGACCCGACAACACACGAGACCGCGAAAACTCAGCTTTCCACTCTCTTGCCCCATGCCTTCCAACGAGACTCCCTAGATA
>CAWWCX010000323.1:0-4862 GCA_963935445.1 uncultured Roseibacillus sp. | reverse complement strand
CCGTCTCCATGTCCACCGTGGCTGCATATTCGAGGCATCCCTCTTCCGCGAGCACGTTCGGGATATTGTCCTTGAAGATCTCGAGGAAGGAAGCCACCTGCGACTCCTTGACGGTAATGGATGCGACTACGTGGATCATCTCTGCTGCTGGACGATTCTCTTGGCGGACACGGGATCGAGGGCCTTGCACCCTGCCGCGGGGTTACCCGCAGGCATCAGCCATTGGCCTGGCCTGGCTTGCTCCTTCCAAAGAGGGAGGTCAGTCCGGTCACCTTGGTGATGACCATCTGGCCGTTCTTCTCTCCACTGTTCCCGGAAAGCTTGATCGGCGTCCCCACATGATAGGCAAGGTTGAAGCGGTGGAAATCGCCGAAACTCACCTCGATCCGGACTGATGGTTTGCCCTCGACGTCAATGTAAAAGACCTTGGCCTCATCCAGGTTGTCGGACATCCGCAGGCGTCCCTGGGCCGTGATCGTTCCCTGCCCCTTCGTGACCCAGCTTTCAAACGGGCGCTCCCGGAATTCATCAAAGGCTCCACCGTCAAGGCCCGGCAGCGGCGCGGAAGCGTTGGAGTAGGACTCCACGTCTACTCCGAATTTCTGCATCAGGGTCAGGTGCAATCGCCCAAGTTCCTGGTTCTGGGAATATCTCAGGTAGCGGCCGGTCTTGAGCATCCCTCCTCCCTGGCCCGCCAGCACGACGGGGATACGCTGGGCGGTGTGGTTGTCGCTGTGCCCCATGCCCGACCCAAAGAGCACCACGCACCGGTCCAGCAGGCTGCCTTCCCCCTCCCGGATTCCCTTCAGGCGGGTGAGAAGGGAATCAAATTTCTCCATGTGCCAGAGGCTGATCTTGAGCAGGGCGTCAATGTTGGACCGGCTGAAGTTCCGGAAGAAATGGGAAAGGTAGTGATGCTGTCGGTCGATTCCCAGGAAGTCAAAGATCAGGCGGCTGTTGCTGTTTCCCAGCATGTAGCTGATGCAGCGGGTTGAATCCGTCCACAAGGCCATTGTGATCACGTCCAGCATGGACTCGACCTGGTCATCGAGGGAGTAGGGTGTATCTGGTCTCTTCAGGCTGGCGAAATCAATCTTTCCATTGGCCACCGAGGACATCTTGTCCAGCCGTTGTTCGGTCTCGCGCAGGACCGTGAAATATTCCTCGAGGGTTTCGGTGTCCTCCCGGCCGGCCTTGCGCTGCAGGCTCCTCGCATCCTCGCGGACCCGGTCAAGAAGACTGCCCATTTCCTTCCGCCGACCGGGGTCCTGCGACGGGCTGCGGAAGAGCCGGTCGAAAACGAGCTGCGGGTCACTCTCCCTCGGAAGGGGGTTGCCCTTGTGATCATACGAAATGTAACTGCACCCGACCTGGTTGACAAAGAGGCCCTCGGTAGTCAGCTCCAGCGACCGGTGAGTCGTGTCCTGCCCGATCCGGTCGGCAATGACCTGGTCCATCGAGGCCGACCGGCGGTTCTCGTGGTGACCGGAGAGAAAACGACGGGTGGAGTTGCTGTGGGACGAGAAGCCGAAGTCCCCCATGTTGTCGAGGATGAGCAGGTCGTCCCGATGCCGGGCAAAAGGCTTCATGAGCGGGGACATCCGGAAGTCATGCTCAGTGCCTCCGTTGATATTCCACGAGGGAGGATGCACCCCGTTCGGCTTGAAGAGGGTCACAAAGCGAATCGGGGATTCTTCCTCCCGGGAGCGAGTCGCGCTCTGTGCCGCCCGGGACTGCATGAGGTTCAGCCATGGCAGGGGAACCAGCGCCCCGGCCGCCCCTCGCAGGAACTTCCGCCGTTCGATCTTCCAGTGTTTGCTCATTGCGATTCCGGTGTCTCGATGATCGTTTCCCGGAAGGAAAGACTCATGACGATCTCCACGAAGAGATCTTTCCACGTTCCGTTGCTCTCAACAATCTTTTCCGTGATCTCTTCGATCACAGGATAATCACTCCGTTCCGTTTTCCTGCAAAGGGCGTAGGAAAGCGTGCGTTCAACAGCGTTCCGGACCACCGGACGCCGTTGGGTGGTCAGCAGGATCTCCTTCAATCCTTCATAATCACTGAAGCTCTCCCCGGTCGGCAACTTCCCAGAGGTATCGATCCCCTCCGCCGCCTTCTTCTTGTCCGTCAGGAGGAACCGCCCGTTGGCATCATAGCCGTCAAGGGCGAACCCAATGGGATCAATCTTCTCATGACAGCGTGCACAGCTCGCGTCACTCCGATGCCTTTCAAAGCGCTCTCGAAAGGTCAGTTTTTCCCCGGGCGGGGAAGGCCTGACAGGAGGAATATCGGCGGGCGGCTCCCCCAGTCGCTCGCCAAGGACCCGGCGCAGGAGCCACGTCCCCCGCTGGATCGGCCCGCGATTCATGGTCAGCATCCCCGGCATGGTGATGATCCCTCCCCGCCAGGTTGCCTTCTCAAGCGTGAAACGCTCAAACGGAGTCGTCTGGCGCTCGATCCCCTTGGGCTTCCGGTGAAGCTTCATGCGACCGCGATCCGCACCGTAGAATCCGGACACGCCCGTATTAATGAAGGTCGTCCTGGAATCAATGAGCTCCATGACCGGCCGGTTCCTGGTAAACAGGTAATCCAGAAACAGGACGGGCTGCGTCCTCAGGGCATGGTGCGCGATGGGATTGGTGATGAGTTCATCCAGGTTGGCAATCCCCAGCCACTGCACTCCGAAGCTTTCGGCAAGACTCCGTGCGGCTGGTGACTCCAGCATACGCGTCACCTGAGCGGCCAGGACTTCCGGGTCCGCCAGCTTCCCGCTTTGCGCCAGGGAAGACAGTTCCTCATCAGGCCGGTCCTCCCAGAGAAAATAGGAGAGACGCTCGGCGAGTTCAAAATTGTCCACGGGCTGCCTTCCCGGCTTTCCCTCCATCAGAAGTCCCCGGTAGAGGAAGGGCGGAGAGAGCAGAACCGCCTTCATCTCGAATTTCACGGCCTGAAGCAGATCCTGTCCCGTCTTTCCACGGAGAGACCCAAGAATGGTCGCATACCGGGACTCGGGAACGGGACGCCGAAGGGCCCGGGGCACAAATCTCCGCAGGAGCGAGACGGCCTGCTCCTCGGTAAAATCGCCCACCTCCCAGCCGGAGGGCAGCGCATCTCCCAGCAGAACCTGAAGATGACGCCGCTGCTTTGGAGCAAAGAGCTTCTCCAGCACGGCCTCGGTCAGGAAGGCATACTGCTCCCAGATCACCGGGGACAGGGCCGCCCCATGAGTGTCATTCAGGAACCCACTGGCTCCGGGCGGGTCCTTTGGAAGCAGCTTGAGGACAAGTGATTTTTCTCCCGCCACGGTCTGCTGCGCTTCCGCG
Organism: uncultured Roseibacillus sp.; assembly: GCA_963935445.1. GTDB lineage: Bacteria > Verrucomicrobiota > Verrucomicrobiia > Verrucomicrobiales > Akkermansiaceae > Roseibacillus_B. Next base: position 1,536 of record CAWWCX010000323.1, on the reverse strand, counting down.
ATGGTGACCTCGAGATCATATCCGAACAGCGACCGGAGGGTATTGCGGTATTCCGGGCCCGAGAGCCGGCGCGGTCGAAACACGCCCGGACGCGCCTGCACCGGTGCCGCGAGGCGCCCCTTGTACCAGTCGACAATGATCTGCCGCTCGTGTTCGGCAAGACGGGGCTTCTCATCGGGAGGCATCTCCCCGGACTCCACCATCTCAATCACCGTCTCCCAGAGCTCAAACCGGGCATCGGCATCGGAATCGGTCCTGATCCGGGAGAAGTCCACCTGCCCCCGGATCTTTCCATCCCCGTGACATTCGAGACACGAGCGCTCCAGCAGAGGACGCACGGCCTCCTCGAAAGTCAGCTCGGCACTGTGACACAGACAGGACGGCCCGGCGGACAGGCACAGGACCACCGCAAGGACCGCACGAGAGCATCGGAACCTCATCCTCGCTCTTGTTCCCTGGCCATTGCGACGTCCTCGATAAACCCGACGCCCAGCCCGACGCTCCGGGCTGCCACACCGGCCAAGAACTACTTGCGGGGCAGAAGCTTGTTCACCACCTCCACAACCTTGGCTTCCCCGTAGTTGTGACCTTCAACGGCGGCGACAAGTGTTCCATCCTTATCCCGGGCCACGATCCCGTGGGTCGCCAGCTTCGCATCCTTGATATCCTCCCTGCTCTTCCCGGCACCTACCTTCACGGCCGAGATGGCAACCTTTTCCCCGTGCTTCTTTTTCTGGTCATTCACGATGACCGTAATCTTGCTGCAAAGCACTCATCCATCGAAGTAATAGTAGGTGAGGGACGGTTTCTTGTCGTCGGCCGTGGCCGCGGCAGCGAGGCCGAGCGGGACGAACAGGACCAGCAGGAATCTCTTCAGGAAATTCATGCCTGCAGCCTACCAAGGCAAACCCCCGGGGGCCAGTCGTCTTTTCAGATGGCACCCGGCCCCCGCCCGGGCCGTTGCCAGCAGCACTCATCCGTGTCATCCTTGGACGTGCTAACCAAGGAGACCAGCTACCTGCACCGGATCCCGCCCACACCCCTCGTGCAGGTGGCCCTTTCCGGAAGAGGAAACGGGCCTGGTATCTGGTGCAAGCTGGAGTTTCTCAACCCCAGTGGGTCGACCAAGGATCGCATCGCCCGTCACATCCTCGAAAAGGCATGGGCTCAGGGAAAACTGCAGGCGGGCGCTATCGTGGCGGAGGCCTCCAGCGGATCCACCAGCATCGCGTTCGCCCTCGCCTGCAGCCAGATGGGCCTCCGCTTTGTCGCGTTCATCCCGGACAGCGCCACCTCCGAGCGGGAACTCATCATCAAGGCCTATGGCGGGGAGGTCCGAAGGGTTGCCGGCGGCATGCCCGAGGTTCTCCGCACTGCGCGGGAAACGAGCACCGCCGAGGGCTGGTTTCTGGGACGGCAGTTTGCCAACCCGGACAACACGGAAGCCCATCGCCTCCACACTGGCCCCGAGGTTCTGCGCCAGATCCCGGGGCTGTCTCTTATACACATCTGACGCTGCCGACGATATGCAGTGTG
>CAWWCX010000322.1:0-4901 GCA_963935445.1 uncultured Roseibacillus sp. | reverse complement strand
GTCTCGTGTAGAATTCGGCCGAGAGAAACATTTCCTCGGTCACTCCCATGTCCGGACGGTAGTCGAGATCAAGGTCGAGGCTCCTGATCACGTGCCACCCCAGGATATTCTTATATTCCTGGGCGTATTTCAGTTCCGGAGCGCCCTCCCTGTCGATCAGGCGAAGCTCCACCAGCAAGACCGGGAGGAGCCCGATCAAGAGCCCCCCCTGGGGGGGGAACCCTGCCCACAGCGTCACCAGAAAGAACAGGACAGCTCCCGTGAAAACCATGCCCCGCACTTTCCAGTTCTGCCTCCTGACCTTGAGAACAGTGCTCTGACGCAGGGCCTCAAGACTCTTGAACTCCTCCTGCAACTCCCGGCGAAGGGCGGACTCATTAAAATGCCTGTCCGGGGGCCTGGCCATACTCGAGAATTCAGAGCCCTTCCGCTCAGGCCACAATGTCCGTCAGGACCTTCCCGAAGACATCGGTAAGTCGGAAATCGCGCCCGGAGTGGAAGTAGGTGAGCTCCTTGTGATCCAATCCCATGAGGTGGAGAATGGTCGCGTGGAGATCGTGGACATGCGCGGCCCCCTCCGTGGCGTGAAATCCAAATTCGTCGGTGGCGCCCAGGACCGTTCCTCCCTGAATCCCTCCCCCGGCCATCCAGGTTGAGAATCCGGCGGCGTGATGATCCCGTCCCCCTGCGCCCACGGGAGTGCGGCCGAACTCTCCTGCCCATACGATGAGGGTTTCATCCAGCAAGCCCCGGGCCTTCAGGTCTGCGAGCAGCCCTGCGATGGGCTTGTCGGTCTGGCCACAGAGTTTCTGGTGCCTCTTGTCGTTATCTCCGTGGGTGTCCCAGTTGGAATGATACAGCTGCACGAAGCGTGTTCCCCGTTCCACAAGCCGGCGGGCCATGAGGCAGCTCTTTCCGAAGCGGTCGGCCTCGCCTTCTCCGATCCCGTAGAGCTTCCGGGTGCTCTCGCTCTCCTGCGACAGGTCCACCGCCTCCGGGGCATGGGCCTGCATCCGGTAGGCGAGTTCGTAGGCCTCAATCCGGGCGGCGAGCTCGGTGTTCCCGGGCAGGTGGCTTTGGTGCTGCTGATTCCACTGGGCGAGGAGGTCCAGCTGGTCCCGCTGGGTTTCCCGGGAGCGGTTCATCGCCGGGGCGAGATTGGGCACGGGAGTGCCCGAGGTCTTGAAGACCGTTCCCTGGTAGCCGGAGGGCATGAAACCAGCGCTCCAGTTCTGGGCGCCGGAGTAGGGGGCCCCATTTACGAGGACAACAAAGCCCGGCATGTTGTTGTTCGGGGACCCCAGCCCGTAATTGGCCCAGGACCCCAGGCAGGGGTGCCCCTGCCGGACAAAGCCGGTGTTCATCTGGAGGGAGGCCGCTCCATGAGCTGCGCTATCCGCCTTGGTGGCCCGCAGGACGGCTAACTCGTCTGCATGCTCCCGCAGGTGTGGGAAGAGCTCCGAAATCTCAATCCCGGACTGCCCGCAGGCCTTGAACTGGAAGGGAGACCCCTTGAGCTTGCCCTTTCCCTTCTGGCTGACGCCCTTGGCGGGCTTGAAGTCATACTCTTCCCCGTGCCGCTTGTTGAGAACAGGCTTGGGGTCGAAGGTATCCATGTGACTCGGCCCTCCCACCATGAAGAGAAAGATACAGTGTTTTGCGCGTGCGGGGAAATGAGTGGAGGGAGTCCCTTCCGCGGCCTGCACCCCGTCGCGCGCCAGCATCCATGCCATCGCTGTTCCGAAGAACCCGTTACCGGCCTGCCAGAGGAACTCCCGGCGGGTTCGGCCACAGGGAAAGTCGAAGGGGTTGGAGGAGGGCGGCATTGTTTCTAGCGGTAGCTGAACTCGTTGGTATTGAAGAGGACCAGGGCGAGGGAGGCCAGCGGATCAATCTTCTGTTCCCGGGCGGCCTTCTCGAGGAAGGCCCGGGCCTGCTCCAACTCGCGGGTTGCTGGAGGCCGGCACAGGATGAGGTCAAAGGCGGCCCGGATCTGGGTTTCCTCTCCTTCCAGCTCCCGCAGGCGGGCTGCCAGGTGGACGGTCTGTTCATTGATGAAGCGTCCGTTCATCATGAGCAGGGACTGGACCGCGGTGGTGGAAACCGAGCGCTTGGCACAGCTGCACGAGGAGTCCGGATTGTCGAGGACTGCCAGTTCCGGGAGTGGGATGGCACGCTTGGCGAAGACGTAGACACTGCGTCGCGATGCTTCCTCTTCGGTGGAGTTCTTCCAGTCCGCTCCCGAGGAGGCCCCGACCACCTTGTCCGCAAAGGGAGGATAGATGGGAGGGCCCTTCATCTCGAGGTTCAACTTTCCACTGGCGGCGAGGACCGAGTCCCGGATGGCCTCGGCCTCCAGCCGGTGAAGAGGCCACCGGGAATAGAGCTCGTTGTCCGGATCCTTCGTCGGCTCCGGGTGCATGGCCGAAAGGCGATAGGTGGAGGAAAGCACGATCTGGCGGTGGAGGGGTTTCAGCCTCCAGCCTCCCTCGAGCAATGAGCCTGCCAGCCACTCAAGCAACTCCGGATGCGTCGGCACTCCCCCCTCGACTCCCAGATTGTTTCCGTCCGCCACGAGGCCACGGCCGAAGTGATACTGCCACACCCGGTTGGCCATGACCCGGGCCGCGAGCGGACCCTGTGGTCCCGTGATCCATTCGGCAAGGGCCCGCCGGCGGCCCGAGGATTGCGGGGTGGGCCGTGGCTCCGGCAAGCCGCCCGTGTCCAGGACGACGGGGATTCCGAAAGGGATTTCCTCGCCCTTCTGGTGGACGTCCCCGCGGATGCGGAAGAGGGTCGGCTTTGGTCGGGCGGTGCCGGGATAGACCCAGCCCATCATCGGCTGGGGCCTCTCCTTTTCCACGGCTTTCAGGCCCTGCTCGTGCTCGGCGATTTTACTGCGCTCCTCCTCCGTGGCCACCTCGCTGACCGCGGACCGCACCCGGTTGCGCTCCTTGTCCAGCATGTGGCGCTGGTCCTTGGAGCGCTTGTCCGGGGCGAGTGGAATGGCCTCGATGGTAAGGGCCAGCTGCTTTTCGTTGAGCTTGGCCTTCCGGCCCTCCGGGAGCCCTTCCCGCGACCACCGCTTGAGAATCGGTAACCAGAACCGTTCCTCCGCCTTGCGCCTCGGCTCAAGGATTTCCCGGAGATACCTGTCTGCCGCCTGCTGATGCCGGGCCCGGTCCTCCGGGGTCCCCACCTGCCGCTCCCTGCCGGTGACATTCAAGGGCTCAAAGGCGGCCAGCACGCGGTAGTAGTCCTCCTGACTGAAGGGCTCGAACTTGTGGTCGTGACACCGTGCGCACTGGAGCGTCTGGCCGAGGAAGGCCATCGAGGTCGTGGCGACAATGTCATCGAGGGTGTCATAGACGGCGACCTCCCGGTCCGCGGCAATCGTGTCGAAGGTGCCGAGGGCCAGGAAGGTGGTGGCCAGCTGGGACTCCAGCGTGACCTGGTCCAGCTCATCTCCGGCGAGTTGCTCGTGAATGAACCGGTCGTAAGGCTTGTCCTCGTTGAAGGATTTGATGACGTAGTCCCGGTAGCGCCAGACGAATTTCTTGTACTCGTCCCGCTCGTATCCCTTCGTCTCGGCGTATCGGACGACGTCCAGCCAATGCCTTCCCCAGCGTTCGCCATACTGGGGGCGGGCGAGGAGCTCATCCACCACCCGGGCGTAGGCGGCATCCCCCGGGTCGCGAAGGAACGCCTCGACCTCCTCGGGAGAGGGGGGCAGGCCCGTCAGGTCGAGGTGGACCCTGCGCAGAAGTGCCCTCGGGCTGGCCTCCGGGGCGGGCTGGATGCCCTTCTCGGCCATTCGCGCGAAAGTGAAATGATCCACGGGTGTGCGAGCCTGTCCGGCACCCGGATCGGGCAGGGCGGGCCGGACGAGCTTGCTCCAGGCCCAATGGACCTGCTCTTCCGGGGCATTTGCCCCGGATTCTGCCATCGCTATCAGCGGAAGGAGGGCCCCACCAACTATCCCGGCTTTGATCATGATTTTTCCGATGCGATATCTTACACCACCCGTAAAGCCCAGCTTTCAAGAGTTGATGCTCCGGGCCCCCAAGGCCTACTCCCTGGTCCGGATCCTCGTATTGAGGCTCAAGTCCTCCACAATCCGGAAACAGGCTGTTAACTGCCGGAGAAGATCCTGGACCTGGTCGGGGCAGGACGCCGGCCGCGCGATCCTCGGCTCAAACCAGTCCTTGCTGCTGGGGATCGCAATAAAGATCTGGGCCCCCCTGATGGCCAGCCGCAGATCCTTTCCGAGGCGGGTGCGCAAGGTCAGGATTTGTTCCTGCATCTCCGGGGTCAGTAGTTCAATGGCTTTCTCGGGATCCGTGGCCCGGACGACGAAGGCCCGTTCGAATTCCGGGTTATCGATCCTAAGGAGGTCTTCATCATGGTCTGTTCCCAGTTTCTGGAAGGCTCGCCCCAGCCACGCAAAATGCTTCTCGGCGAAATCCGGGATTATGAAAACATCTCCCGCAAATTTTCCGGGGAAAGCCGCCACCGCCAGGAGGCCGTCAAAAATGGTTTTGGTCCGGGTCTGTTTCTGCCCATGTTCGTCCCTCCAGGCGGTCTCGTGCTGAACGAGGATTTCCCCAATCTGAAAATCCGTCTCCCCGATGTAGCCGGTCAGATAGTCCTCGCTTTCGTAAAGGTTGTATTCCTGCTCGTAGAGGCCGCTGTTTTGGAACCAGTGCTCTCCAAAATTCCCTTCCCTGTAATAGGCCATGTCCGGCTGGAGACTGCGAACCAGAGCAGGAATCACCTGGCTCTTGTAGGCGGCGCAGTAACGCTTCCTGGCACGGCCCACCTGATGAAAGAGGACCGAAAGCCCGAGGAGCAATAAAACCTGTCTCTTATACACATCTCCGAGCCCACGAGACCGTACTAGA
>CAWWCX010000321.1:0-4932 GCA_963935445.1 uncultured Roseibacillus sp. | reverse complement strand
ATCTAGTACGGTCTCGTGGGCTCGGAGATGTGTATAAGAGACAGTTCCACGGCTCGCCATCCATTACTCCCGGAGCGCGGACCGGAGCTCGGATTTCCGCTTCCAGCCTGCGGTAGTCCCCCACGAGGTCACCCACCGCGGCCGGGAGGCCCGACACTTCACTGGGCAGGAAGCCCCGGCTCACCATCGAGTTCAGCAAGACTGCCTCGACGTCACTCAGCTTCCCACCGGCCCATCCGTCCACGGCTTTCGTCAACGCGTTTCGATAGAAGAGTTCCAGAGTTCCCTCATCCCGGATCGATTCGTGGCCCGGCAGGGTTACCACCGGGAAGCCCACATCCCGCAGCGATTCGTCACCGGCATAGACCTCGAAGACTCCAAACCACGACCGCGCATTACCACCTTGCCGGAAGGTCGAGTCGGACCCGGTGTTGATGTGATAGTAACCCTTTTCTCCGTTCCAGTACTTGTACTTGTTGAGATTCATCCACCCTCCCTCCGGCCGCAAACCCGGCGTGGGGTGCAGGCCGCCATGGGAGAGCGGGTAACTGCGCAGGGTGAAGCGGGCAATAGCTCCTTCACCCATTGCCCGGATCGAATTCCGCCCACCCTTTGCCAGGTGAAAAGCCGAGCTCAGCGTAGCGTTGTGCTTGTCTGAGAGCATGTGGGAATAGACCCCCGCCGGGTAAATCGCCTTCAGGGCGCGGCCTCCTTCCCGGGCCACCACGAAGGAGCCCGCCGGACTCACCTTGTCACTGAGCCCGCTTCCACTCCGGAACCATTTGTCGTAGGTCGCCTGGTCCCTCAGGTCTGCATAGAAGGTCGCTCCAGCCTGCACCTTCTCATTGTGGGCCAGTGCCATTTCGTGGCTGTTCCTCATGGCGGCAAGCTCCTTCTCGAGCTCCCCGGGCGGCCTGCCCCGCAGCTTGGCCATGCCTGCCAGTGGATCACTGTCCGGAATCTTGTCCAGCTTGTCGGCCTTCAACTTCCTGACCGCTTCATCAACCTGTCCCTTCCAGTGAGCTGCAAGCCCGGCCCGGATCTTCGCCTTGAGAGAGCGGAGTTCCTCCTTGTGCATCTCACGAATCCGGGGAGCGTCCACGTTCACGATGGCCGGACGGCTGCTCACCATGAGTCCGTAGAACTTGTAGTAGTCCTTCTGGCTGATCGGGTCGAACTTGTGATTGTGGCAGCGGGCACAGGACACCGTCAGCCCCAGGGTCGCCTTGGTAAGAACGTCGACCGCATTGTCGGTGAACGTAATCTGCTCGTCGTAGGCATCGGTGACTCCGAACCCATGGGGCACCATGCGCAGGTGCGCCGGCCCAATCGCACTCTCGTTGAGACCTTTCTCCTCATTCACGCGGGGATTTTCCAGAAGATCACCGGCGATCGCCTCACGAATAAGCTGGTCATAGGGCACATCCGCATTGATCGCCCGGATGGCATAGTCGCGGTATTGCTGAGCGTGAGGGACTCCAGGGTCCCCCTCACTGCCATAGGACTCTGCGTAGCGAAACCAGTCGAGCCAGTATCGTCCCCAGCGCTCTCCATATGCCTGTGAGGCGAGCAGTTCGTCCACTAGGTTCGCGTAGGCCTCTTCACTCGGGTCTTTCACGAAGGCCCGCACCACCGAAGGCTTGGGGGGCAACCCGGTCAGGATGAGGTGAAGACGGCGCACCAGCGTGCCCGGATCCGCCTCCCCCTGTGCCTCCAGTCCCCTGTTCACCAGTCCCGCGTGCACGTAACGGTCGATGACCGTGCGGTTCCATTCTTCTGCCTCTGCCTGAGGAGGAGCCTGCTTTGTGATCGGGCGGAAGGACCACCACCCCGCGCGCCGGTCACGCACCGAGTCCCAGTCCACCTGACTGGCAAGCTCCTCCTTGGTAGGTTTGCTTGCCCGGGGGTCGGGCGCTCCCATCCGAACCCAATCCTCGAAATTCTTGATGATGAGCTTGGCCAGCTTGGGCCCCTTCGAGGGCATCGGCTCATAATCCTCCTCGTGACGGATCGCCTTGATCAGGGGGCTTTCCTCCGGTTTACCCGGCACCACCACCCCGGCAGCCAGAAGCGGCTCACGCCAGTCGAGGGCGAGATCTCCCTTCTTCTTCCCGGTGCTGTTGTGGCACTCGTAGCAATTCTCGGCCAGAACCGGCCGGATCTTTTTCTCAAAGAATTCAATCTGCTCCGAGCTCAGTTCCCGGGCGGAAACAGTCAGGCTGGCGAGCAGGCAGAGGGCAGCGATGGAAAATCTCATGGGCAGCTTGGAAATAGGTAACCCCGCCACGATGCAATTCAAGCGCCAAGCCGGGGCCTGGAATCACACGATCCTTCTATTTCCTAGGAGAAGGACCTGCATCTGCATCTTCTTGCAGAAAGATCCGCCCTCCGGGAAGCCTACCACTCGCCCCCTTTCCCAAATCGCTCGCGGGCACGCTGCGAGAATTCTGCGCTCGCCGATTCCACCTCAGCCAGGACTTTCTCTACTGGCTTCCCCTGCGCATTCCGAGCCGCCGCGATCACGGTCTGGCATTCATTGCTGTCCATGAAGCGTGCCGCCTCCAGCAAATCCTCTTCATCCTCGGCCGGCACAGCAAGAAACCCGTGCTTGTCCGCATGCAGCAACTGGCCGGGCATCACCAGCGTGCCGAAGACCTCCACGGGAACGTCCCACTCCACCGGAGCCACATGGGCATGCCCTACACAGAGCCTCCGGGCAAGAGCCTTGAATCCCGCATTACACATCTCATCCACGTCACGGATCGCGCCATCCGTGATCGTGCCTACACACCCCAGCACCCGGTGGGTATTACTGTTCACCTCACCCCAGAACGATCCAACCACCCGGGGCTTGTCGAGGTCCTGCACCACCACGACCTTCGGCCCTGGAATTCCGGCAACATACTCCCGGTAGTCGGCCCAGGCACTACGCACCTTCTTGTGATCCTCCACGCTCGGCTCGATCTTCAGGGTGACCGCATAGCCCACCATCGGTCCCATCCCGGGCATGAAGTCCCGGCACTCTTCCTGGTTGACTCCCTCTCCGGCGACATCCCGCTCCGTGATTTGCTCCCAGCCATTATATATCGTCGGGGTATTCCAGCGCTTCAGTTCGAGGATTTCCGCATGCGTAAGCCGATCCATGAGACGACCTTCTCGCAGCGGATGCGACCCATCAAGTCCCAAGCCCGCGCGACAGTCCCACCTGCAGGACTGGACCGCCCATCCCTCTCCGGAGATCAGCCGAGCAACTCCTTCACCACGCGCGCATGAGCTTCCTCCACCAGCCGGATATCCCGGGGACCGGTGCGGAACCTCAGGCTCCCATGATCGAGGCCGAACTGGTGCAGGACTGTCGCCAGCCAGTCGTAGTGCTTCACGACGTCCCTCACCGCATAGTGGGAAAACTCATCGGTCTCTCCGTGGATGTAACCCTTCCGAAACCCTCCACCCGCAACCCACTGGGTGAACCCATAGGTGTTGTGATCACGACCAACCGCTGAACGGTTGTCTTTTCCACTCCGGAACTGGATCACGGGAAGGCGGCCCATTTCACCGCCCCAGTGCACGATCGTACTGTCCAGCAGGCCACGCTGCTGCAGGTCCCGGACCAGCGCCGCCGCAGGCCGATCGACCTCCGCGCAGCGTTCCGGCAGGGACGTCTTGATCGAGCCGTGGTGATCCCAGTTCTGTCCCGCGGCGAAGACCTGCACGAAGCGAACGCCCCGCTCAACAAGGCGCCGGGCAATCAGGCACCGCATCCCGTAGTTGCGCGTTTTCTCCTCGTCGATCCCGTAGAGCCTCCTTGTCTCTTCCGATTCACCCGAGATATCAAAGGCTTCCCGGGCTGCGCCCTGCATCCGTGCCGCCAACCCGTAATTTGCGAGCCGCGCCTCCAGCTCGCTCTCACCCGGATGCTCATCCGCATGCCTCCGGTTGAACTTTTCGAGAAGCTTCAACTGGGCTGCGCGAACCCCTCCACGCAGGTGGCTCGGGGAATCCAGATTGAAAATGCGTGGCTCCGAGGGACGCACCATCGTTCCCTGATAGAGGGAAGGCAGTTTGCCCTGGCTCCAGTTCTCGTTGCCCTGCTGGGGCAAGCCACGCGGATCAGTAAGCGCCACAAAGGCGGGAAGATCCTGCGACTCACTCCCCAGGGCCTGAACCAGCCAGCTCCCGAGGACGGGGCGCCCATTGACGGGCTTTCCCGTCGTCATTGAGCGGGTGGAGGGCACGTGGTTGTTGGACCCGGTCTGCATCGAGCGAATGAGCGTGATTTCGTCCGCAATCGAACCGAGGTGCGGAACCAGCTCGGAGAGTTCCATCCCGCACTGACCATGGGACTTGAACTTCCAGAGTGGCCCGAGGATCTCCCGACTGGCCTGGGCTGCGTTGTCCCACTTGAGCTTGCCTTCAAAGGTCTGCCCGCTCCGCTTCACAAGTTCAGGCTTGGGGTCGAAGAGGTCGATCTGGCTCGGCCCCCCGTACATCCAGAGGGAAATCATGGCCCGGGCCTGCGGCTCCCGGGGGGGCGCCTTCGGCAGGAGGTCGTGAATCACCGGCTCGAGCTCGGGTTTGGAAAGTGCCGTGCTGCCCTCGGCAGCCAGCAAGCCATCCTGCTTGAGAAGCCACGGAGCAGCCACGCTCGCCAGGCTGAAGGAGGAAAGCCCCAGGAGATTGCGACGGGAAAGCTCGGAAGGATTCATCGGAATGAGGAAAGAACAGTTATTCGCCCGCCGTCAGTCGACATACAGGAAGCGGTTGGAGGCAAGGAGGACCTGGCAGAGCGATGCAAGCGCGCGGTGCTCTGCGTCGGCCTTCGGGTCCGCCTTGGCGACACGCTCGCGCTGCGCTGCGAGAAACTCCTCACAGTCCTCCATCTCGGAGGGAGTCGGCCCCTCCGCGTAGAGACGAAGATACACCATGCTCAGC
>CAWWCX010000320.1:0-4939 GCA_963935445.1 uncultured Roseibacillus sp. | reverse complement strand
TCTAGTACGGTCTCGTGGGCTCGGAGATGTGTATAAGAGACAGCCCCTCTACCCCGCCACAGCCTGCAATCGGCAGTCGCGCCCCCCAAGCAGGTCTTCCCCCAACCTCCACGCCGCCTGCCCAATCCGGGGCTCAGCAATGGCCACAAAGGGTTCGATTCTATCCTTGCCTCCAGCGGTCCCCTCCCCGCTACTCCCCCCATGCTCAAGTTTCTCCATACCCGGATCCGCGTCTCGGACCCCGAAGCCTCCATTGCCTTTTACCAGAAGCTTGGTTTCGAGGTAGGTGAGCAAAAGGACTCTCCCCAGGGCAACAAGCTGGCCTTTCTCCACCTCCCAGGTAACGAGCACTTCCTCGAACTCACCTACTCGCCCGAGTTCAAGGTCGAGTTTCCCGAGGATCTCATGCACACCTGCGTGGGAGTGCCCGATATCATCGAATACTGCGATCAGCTGGAAAACAGCGGGATCGAAATCTGGCCTGACGACTGGCGCGGCAAATTCTCCTCCGGAGACCGCAAGATGGCCTTTGTCACCGATCCAGACGGCTACGAGGTGGAAATCCTCGAACGCTAGGCCTCCTCCCCTGCCCGGGAAACAAATTCCTCGTCCCGTATCCTTTCCCGCAATTCCGGATAGTCCTCGAGGTCGGGATCACGCTCCAGAAGCGCTTCTGCCAGGGCGCGGGCTTCGCGAATGAGACCGGTGTCGGCAAGAAATTCGGTAAAGCGCAGGTCGCTCAGCCCGCTCTGCGCCGTGCCCAGGACTTCCCCCGGGCCGCGCAGGGCTAGATCCTGCTCCGCGATCTTGAACCCATCCCCCGTTTCCTCCAGAACACGGAGCTTTCCCAGCGCATCCTCGCTCTTCCCGTCCGTGACGAGGATGCAATAACTTCTGTGCTCACCGCGCCCGATCCGTCCCCGCAACTGGTGGAGCTGGGCCAGACCGAATCGCTCCGCATTGTAAATCACCATCAGGTTGGCGTTGGGGACGTCGACGCCCACTTCCACCACGGTGGTGGCCACCAGGACCTGGATCTCGTTGTCTCGAAACCGGGTCATGACCTCTTCCTTCTCCTCCGGTTTCATCTGGCCGTGGAGGAGCCCGACCTCATGCCCCCTGAAACGCTTCCGCCACTTCTCAATCTCACCGGTCACGGACTCGGCCTTCACCGCCCCACTCTCTTCCACCAGCGGATAGACAAGGTAGGCCTGCCGGCCCTCGGCCAGCTGCTCCTTCAGGAACCTGGTCACATCCGTCACCTTGGGCTTCACCCTCACTCCGGTCACGACCTTGCCCCGGCCCGCTGGAAGTTCATCCAGGACGGAAACATCGAGATCCCCGTAAATCGTGAGAGTCAAGGTCCGGGGAATCGGCGTGGCCGTCATGACGAGGACATCCGGCATGACGCCCTGCCGGATGAGTTGTCCCCGCTGAGCCACCCCGAACTTGTGCTGTTCATCAATGACCACCAGTCCGAGGTCCCTGAAATCAACACTATCGTAGAGCAGGGCGTGCGTTCCAATCACGATCTGGGGAGCCCCCTCGAGGTCCAGGTGGTCACTTTCCCGCTTCGACCCTGTCACCAGCGCAAGGCGCAGGCCCAGCGGAGCCAGCCACTTGCGGAAAGTGAGGTAATGCTGCTCGGCCAGGATCTGGGTGGGCGCCATCAGGGCCGCCTGGCACCCGGACTCCACCGCGAGCAGCATTGCACACATCGCCACGAAGGTCTTGCCGGACCCCACATCGCCCTGCAGCAGGCGGTTCATGGGGCGCTCGCTCCTCAGGTCGACCGCAATTTCATGAACACTGCGCTTCTGTGCCCCCGTCAGGTCAAAGGGCAGGCTCTCGTAGAAGGCGCTCAGCAGTTCCGTCCTGCGTCCCTGCACCCGTCCAGGATGTTCGAGATGCCGCTGGCGCCGCTTCAGGACATGGACCTGCAGGAGGAAAAACTCTTCCTTCGCAAAGTAGCGGCGGGCCTCCCGCGCACGCTCCAATTCCTCAGGAAAGTGGACCGCACGCAACGCCTCCCCGCGGGGAAACCCCGGGTCAATCTCGTAAGGCCCTTCCACCCCCGCGGGATCCAGCCTTTCGAGGGCCTCGTGGAGCATCTCCCTCAGCCGCCGCTGGGGAATTCCACTCACGTTACGGTATATGGGAACAATGCGCCCCAGGTGAATGGAGGGACCAGTGGCCTCCTGCACCACCTCGAACTCGGGATGATCGATCAGCAGGCGCCCCCCCTGCTCCTTGGGTCGGCCGTAAACCACCACTTCGTGTCCAACCGCGACCATCCTGTGCAGGTAGGGCATGTTGAACCAACGGCAGGTCACCTTGTTCGTGGAGAGCACATGGTCCCCACCCTCCTCGATCACGATCTCGTAAAACTGGCGTCGCCCGCCAAAGCGCCTGCGGGCGGAATCAACCACCACTCCCTGCAGGCACACCGGCTCGCCGCCTGCCTGCGCGGGAAAGGCATCGAAGCGCCTCCGGTCCTCATAACGGCGCGGAAACCAGTCCAGGAGATCCCCCAGGACCTCCATCCCGGCAGCGCCCATCGCCTCCACCTCCTTCCCGGAATAAGCCCCCAGGTCGGAGAGAGACCGATCGGAATTCCAGGAACTCATGCGTCCTCCTTCCCGCTCATCGCTCCGCGGCCCGGATTTCACGGACGCTGATCTGCAGGGAGGTGCGCCCACGGAAGACATTCCGGTCGATGGTAAAAGCCACGTCCCACGGAGGGTCGGGAAGGTCCCGGTCGCCAGCCCCGAAATACATCGCGTCCCGTTCCTGGAGCCCCTGCCGCAGAGACAGGCGCAGGTGCCGGTTCTTCAGCCGTCGCGGGGAGTCCGTCAGCCAAACCTCCCGCGACATGAAAACCGGTTGCGGATTTCCAGAGCCGAAGGGCTGAAGAAGTTCGTAGCTCTGCAGAAAGTCGAGCGAGAGATCCTCAAACGGGACTTCCGCATCGATGGAAATACGGGGCTTGCGCTCCTCCGCCGAGGTATGGGTGAGCACAAAATCGGAGAACGCCGCCCGGAATTCCCCCAGCCTGTCTTCGTGAAGACTGATCCCTGCAGCCATGTGGTGCCCTCCCCCGGCCACGAGGACCGCCCGGCAGGAGTCGATTGCCTCAACGAGGGAAACCCCTTCAATGCTCCGCCCACTGCCCTTGCCGAGGCCCTCTTCGTCGAAGGAGATCACAAAAGCCGGTTTGTGGTAGTAGCGCATGAGCCTTGAGGCGGCGATTCCAACCACCCCGGGATGCCAACGGCGCGAGCCCACCACGATCACGGGGTCCTCATCCTCATCAAAGCCTTCCTGAAGCTGCGCCAGAGCTTCCTCATACATGTCCTGCTCGTGCTTCTGCCTCTGACGGTTGTAAGCGTCCAACTGCTCCGCAATCCTGACTGCCGTCTCCTCGGAATCGGTCATGAGGGCCGCCAGCGCATCTTCCGGGGCATCCATCCGACCCGCGGCATTGATCCGCGGGCCAATGCGGAACCCTACATCCGCACTGCTGGCACGACCGTTCATTCCGCTCACCTCCATCAGGGCGCGCAACCCGTGATTGGGAGTGCCCGGCAGCCGCCGCAGGCCATGCCGGACAAGCAGGCGGTTTTCTCCCAAGAGGGGCACAATATCAGCGATGGTGGCCACCGCGACCAGGTCGAGAAACTCCCTCAGGTCCACATTCTCGAGGCGCCGCGTCTTGAGGAGCGCGTGCGCCAGCTTGAAGACCACCCCCGCCGAGCACAGGTAGCCATAGTCATCTCCCAGCTTGGGATTGACCACCGCAACGGCAGGCGGGCGCCCCGCCTCCCCCGTCTCGTGGTGGTCGACCACGATCACATCGATATCCTGCTCGCCCAGGCGCTCGATCTGGGGGCCGGAGGCCGTGCCGCAATCAACCGTGATCAGAAGAGACGGTTTCACCTCGACCGCGAGGCAGCGCTGGAGGGCCGCATCGCTCAACCCGTAGCCCTCCTCTCCGCGGACCGGAATGAAGGTCTGCGGATCAAGACCGTAGGAGACGAGCAGGCTTCGCAGGATGGTCACCGAGGTGATTCCATCCACATCGTAATCGCCAAAGATGCACACAGGCTCTCCTTCATCCACGGCCCGGAGGATCCGCTCCACCGCCACTTCCATCTCGGGCAGTTCAAAGGGGTCGCCCAGGTTCTGCAGCCGGGGACGTAGAAAGGCGTCGAGCTCATCCTCCTCGGTAATGCCCCGCTGGGCGAGGAGAACTCGCAGGATGAAGGGCAGATCGTCCCCGGACCCGGCCCTGACGCCCTCGGGTATCCCGTTCACAATCCATTCCGTCGCCTGCATCTTCTCAACGCGGCCCTCGCCGTGCACGAAGCCTAGGGCCCCACCGGGCCGGGCTCAAGAACCTATGGGATTGAGTAGAAGTTGCTCCTCCGCCAGGTCAGAGGGCTCACATTGACGGGGCTGAACGATCTGTTCGATGAACCGGTCCCAGGCATCCTGCCCCTCGATCAGCTCGACTTCAATGCGCAGGAAATAGATGTCCACGTCCATTTCGGCGGGCCGGGGAAAACGCACCGCATCCTTCTCCGTCGTCACGATCAGTTCTATGTCCCGCTCGATGCAACGGGTCATGAAACGGTCCACTTCCCGCTGGGTGAACGGATGGTGATCAGCGAAGGTGCGGTGAAACTCAACCCGCGCCCCGAGATCCTTGAGAAGATTTTCAAAGCTCTCGGGCACCGCAATCGCACTGATCGCGGCAACATACTTGCCCTGGAGCTTCTCGAGCGGCAGCCGCCCTCCCCCAAAGACGCGCTCGAGATACTGTGGCGCATGAGTGGCCTGCATGATCTCAGCCGTCGGATTGTAGTCGCGCAGGAGTCCGAGCAACTCCCCGTCGGCTGTCTCTTATACACATCTGACGCTGCCGACGATATGCAGTGTG
>CAWWCX010000319.1:0-4941 GCA_963935445.1 uncultured Roseibacillus sp. | reverse complement strand
CCGTCAAAGAGTTCGCGGACGCACGCTTGCATTGGACTGTCACCGCCAAACAGGATAAACCAAGCGCGTGAAGAGCTGGACTGCCTCCGACCGAATCGTGGCGCCCTCCGTCCTGGCCGCCGATTTCTCCCGCATTGCGGAAGAGTGTTCCCGAGCTATTTCCGCCGGGGCGGACTGGCTCCACCTCGATGTCATGGATGGCCACTTCGTGGACAACATCTCCTTCGGGCCCGCCATGGTGGAGACCATTCACGCCACCAATGACATCTTCCTCGACGTCCACCTCATGATTGCCCGCCCGGATCACTTCCTCCCCCGCTTTGTGGAGGCCGGGGCAGATCTCATCACCGTCCACGTCGAGCCGGAAGCACGGCACGTGGTCGGCGACACCCTCAGCGCCATTCGGGCAGCGGGGTGCCAGGCCGGACTCGCCCTCAACCCCTCGACTCCCTTCGAGGCCGTCCTCCCGTTCCTCGACCAGATTGACCTTCTCCTCGTCATGACCGTTGTGCCGGGCTTCGGTGGACAGGCCTTCATGGAGGAGGTCCTGCCCAAGATCGAGAAAGCCGCCCAGCTCCGGGAAGAGCGTGGTCTCAGCTTCCACCTCGAGGTGGATGGAGGCATCGACCCGCAAACTGCCGTCCCTTCGGTAGCAGCCGGGGCCAATGTCCTGGTCGCTGGCTCCTCCACCTTCAAGGCCCCGGACATGAGCGCCGCCATTGCCTCCATACGCAACGCCTGACACATCCGCCCGGAGGTTTTCCCAGACCCCTCGTGCGTCAGCCCCCGGCTGGAGACTTTGCCACCCGGGACAATTCGGATGGTCCTCTTCCCCGGGTGAGGGCTCGAAACCTCACTGGACTTTTGCTGGCGAGAACGCAGCTCCTCCCTCTAGGTTCTCCCATGCGCCGTTCGCCCAACCTCCTTCCCCTTGTCCTCGCACTCCTGCCGCTGATCCCCGCATCCGTTCCCGCGGCCGGGGAACCTCCCCAGCGCCCCAACGTCCTTCTTCTCCTCGTCGACGATCTCAAGCCCGCACTGGGCTGCTACGGTGATCCGCACGCCCGGACCCCACACCTCGACAAACTGGCTGAACGCGGCATGCGCTTCGACCTGGCCTACTGCAATCAGGCGGTCTGCGCCCCCTCTCGTTTCACACTGATGCTGGGTTCTCACTCCACCGCCACCGGGCTCTACGGCCTCGGCAATAAGCTGCGGCGCTCCCACCCCGGGGCCGTGACAATGCCACAGTTCTTCGCCCGGCACGGATACCGGACCGAATCCATGGGCAAGATCTTCCACATCGGCCACGGCAACGAAGGGGATCCGGAATCCTTCAGTGTCCCTCACTTTCACGACAAGGTCATCGAATACCTCGACCCGGCGAGCACCGAGGGAGGCAAGCTCACTCGGGAGGAAGCCTATTTTACCAACCAGCAACTGGACCGCATCCACTCGTTACCGCGGGGCGCTGCCTACGAGGCGACCTCTTCCCGTGACGAGGACTATGCCGACGGCCGGGTGGCTGCCGAAGCAATCCGACGCCTGCAGGCCGCAGGAAAGCGTAAGACCCCTTTCTTCATGGCGGTGGGGTTTGTCCGCCCCCATCTCCCGTTCAGCGCGCCCACCCGGTTCTGGGACCTTCACAACCCGGCCAGACTTCCCCTGCCGCACTCCATCGATCATCCCGCCGGCTCCCCGAAGATTGCCCATAAACGAGCCGGGGAGATCGCGATGTATGCCCCCGTCCCACGGAGGAACGAAGACTACACCACCGAACTGAAACGAACGCTCATCCACGGATACTATGCCAGTGTCAGCTACATGGATACCCAGCTCGGGAAGGTGATCGCGGAACTCGACAGGCTTGACCTCTCCCGCAACACCATCATCGCGGTGTGGGGTGACCATGGCTTCCACCTGGGCGATCTCGGGATCTGGACCAAGCACACCAACTACGAGCAGGCGAACCGGATTCCTCTTCTGCTCATCGCACCCGGCGTGACCAAGGGAGGAACGACAACCCGCCAACTCGCCGAAAGCGTAGACCTGTTCCCCACTCTCGCAGAGCTGGCCGGGCTCCCTGCACCAAAGGTCCCACAGCCCCTCAATGGCGTAAGTCTCGTGCCTGTTCTGGAAGATCCCGCCCGGCGGGTGCGCGACCACGCCTTCCACTGCTATCCCCGCCGGGGGGGGGTCATCGGACGAGCCATCCGCACGGAGCGCTACCGGATGGTGGAATGGAAGAAGCCGGGGGCTCCGGCCAAAACCGCCCAATACGAGCTTTACGATTACCAGGAAGAACAGATAGAGCGTCGAAACCTCGCTACCGAGCAGCCCGCTACCCTCTCCAGGCACAAGGCTATCCTCGCCCGCTACCCTGAGGCTGTCCGGAGGTAGTTCCGCGGGAAGCCGCGGTGCTCCGGATCATCCCTCCGCGCATCCCTGGACCGCCACCCCGGAGCCGCTCCCGTCTGCGTCAGAAGAGAGACGATTGCGTCGACTCGAATGCTGCGGCATGTTCGGCCCGCTCCGTTCAGACTCCTTTACCATGCTCATCGATCTCACCCGCACCATCACTCAGGAGATGCCCAGGGTTTCCTTGGAGCCGGTTAAAACCACTGAACGAGGCGGCTGGAACACGAGTATGTATCACCTCTACTCCCACTCTGGCACCCACATGGATGCCCCATGGCATTTCGACTGCGGAGAAAAATTCATCGACCAGACCCCCCTCGAGACCTGCCTCGGCACTGCCGACCTCGTCCGCCTCCCGAACACCAGACCCCGGGAACTTCTCACCGTGAGCCACCTCGGCCCGCTGGCGGATACCTTTCAGGCGGGACATCACCTCCTCCTCAATACGAACTGGAGCAAGCGCTTCGGGGAAGAGCTCTACGTCCCGGAACTGCCCCGCATCGGCGAGGAGCTCGCCCACTGGTGCGTCGATCGCGGAGTGAAAATCCTCGGGGTGGAACCTCTTTCCGTCGCCAACGTCCTTGATGCCGAGGAACTCACCCGTATTCACCGCATTCTCCTTTCGGGGGGGGTCACGATTGTGGAGGGCCTCGTCAACCTGGACCTTATCCCTGTCGAGCGCTGCTTCTTCGCCGCCCTCCCCCTTAAAATCCACCGGGGCGACGGCTGCCCCTGCCGCGCCTTTGCTTCCACCGAGGCACTGGCGATTTGACTGGATGGGATCCGCACGTCCTCACCGCATGGATTCGGTTTCCAGGATGGTCCTCACCCGGAGCCGGATATCACGGTTCAGGCGCTCTTCGGCCCTGTCCTTGAGCGCGTCTACCAGGGACTCCGAAGGAGGCTCCGGTCCGGCCAGCTCGATTTCCACCAAAGCTACCCCCGCGCTGCGTGACCGTCGCAGTTTCAGCAGGCGGTAGTGGGCCTCCTCCGCCACCTCGGCCAGGGAACGCTCAAGCGCCCGCGGGGTGGTCACCTTCCCAACAAGGATGGAGGTCAGGGGCACGGCCAATCCCGCACAGGCCAGGGCAAGAACAATGATGACCCGCCGGGGCCACAGACCGCTGCCTTCCCGTCGCCCCCGGATGCCAGCCGCGAAAAAGTGCACCGCCGCCCCGAGAACGATTGCGACCACATTGGTTCCGAAAAGCAGCGCGGCCCCCTGGGCGGTAACCGTTTCCCCCAGGGACAGGCAAAGCCCGACCGTCGCAATGGGCGGAACAAGAGCAGCCGCGATCGCTACTCCTGCGAGAGCTCCAGTCAGATGGGGGCGGGCCAGACAAAAGGACGCCGCCACCCCGGAGGCAAAGGCCACTCCGAGATCCAGAAGGGTGGGCTCTCCCCGGGCGGCCAGCTCGGAAGTAAGCCCAAAACCGAGCAAGCGCGCCACCAGCCCCACAGCCAGTCCGATCACAAGCGCAAGAAAGAAGCCGAGCAGCACGGCCCGAGAGCTCCGCAGCCACAGCGGCCAGTTTCCCTGCACCATCGCCAGGCCCCCTCCTATCAGCGGTGTCATCAGGGGAGCAACCAGCATGGCCCCGATCACCACGGCCACGCTGTTGGCAAGGAGCCCCAGCGCGGCAATGAGAGTCGCAAGAGCCATGAGCAGGGCGAAATCAAAGGTCCAGCGGGCCTTCCCTTCGATCTCATCGACAAGGGCAATCCGTTCTTCCCGCTCCAGTTGCGGAACGCTCAGGCGCAGGAGGCGCCCCACCTGCCCCAGCCAGCGTTGCCGGGCTGGCAAGGCACTCCGCACCACCCCTATGCCCATCCCGGACGGGCCGCGCAGGAGGCGGTCGGGCACTGTTCCGAACAACTTGGCGCGTAAACTACTCGAGTTGCTCGCTCCGATCAGGACGAGGTCATAGTCCCCGCTCTCTGCCTGGCGGCGGATCTCATCGGAGACCCTCTCGCCGAGGGCCACCTCCCGCCCGATCTCGCCCGGCTCAATTCCGGCGCCCCGGATCACCTTATCCAACTGGCGCTCTCCCACCTCCCGCGAGACATCATCGGAGTAAGGCTCTACAAAGAAAGCCGTCGTTCGCCCACCCACCAGCTTGTGGGCGAACTCGAGTGCCGTCCGCGAGTGGGGGCCTCCCGCGGCCGGAACGAGAATGCGGCCTCCCTTCGATTCCCCTCCCTCGGGCAGCCGCATGACCATGACCGCACAGGGCACCTGCTCGAAAAGTGCACGGGACAGATGCCGCTCAGGCGAACCTTTCCCTTCCTGCCCGCTATTCCGCTTCCCAGTGAATACATACTTCACTCCGGCAGCCATGACGTGATCAACCACCGTCCGGAGGGCGGTCTCCACCTGGACCCGGCCCCAGCGAACCTTGCTGTCCCGCAGGAAGACGGGAGGTTCGTCCCCCTCCTGGCGCCAGACCAGCTCCTCGGAGGCTCCCGCGTCACAGAAGATCTGTCTCTTATACACATCTGACGCTGCCGACGATATGCAGTGTG
>CAWWCX010000318.1:0-4954 GCA_963935445.1 uncultured Roseibacillus sp. | reverse complement strand
TTCCACGGAATACATACTCGGAAGTATAACCCGCGCCGATACTCGTCTCGATGTCTGCAACAGCAGTGCCAAGCAGAGACACGGAGAGTCCAGTAAGTGCCAGAATACGTGTAGGTCTCATAACGGGAGCGAGTAAATCACAGCCCGGGCGGTTCCGAAAAGAAAAATTTTGGTAAACTTGAATATCTTTACATATTTATTAAATGAGCGTAAATATGAGACTCCGGGGCGCCAACCCTCAGGTAAGTACATGAAAGCCCCCCCAGCCACTTCCGGGCCGGGGGGGCGTAAAAGGACCAACTGCTGGAGGCGTTCTAGTCGAACGTGTATGCGCTCTCCCCGTGGACACTCTGGTCGAGACCCTGGTTCTCCTCCTCATCCGAGACCCGGAGGCCAACGGTAGCCTTGATAATGAAGACGATGACCACCGTCCCCACGATGGAGAGGGCTGCGGTCACCCCTACCCCGATAAGCTGGGTCACGAGCTGAGCTCCGACATTATCCACTCCAGACCCTCCGAAGGCGCTGGTTCCCAGCACGGCGACGAGAATGGATCCCATCATGCCGCCAACGCCGTGGACTGCGAAGACATCGAGGGTGTCGTCGATCCCCAGCTTCTCCTTCACGAAGCCACAGGCGAAGTAGCAGACGATACCCGCGAGGAAGCCGAGGATGAGCGCGCCAATCGGCCCCACGTTCCCGGAGGCCGGGGTAATGGTGGCCAGACCCGCAACCATCCCGGTCACGATTCCCACCAGGCCGGCCTTGCCGGTCTTGATCTTCTCGACAACCATCCATGTCAGGCTGGCGGTGGCAGCGGCGATATGAGTCACCAGCATGGTGAGTCCCGCAGCCCCGTTTGCTGCAGCCTGGCTACCGGCATTGAAACCGAACCAGCCTACCCACAGCATGGCAGCCCCGATCATGACCATCCCGGGATTGTGAGGAGGCTTGACGTTGTCCGGGAATCCCTTGCGTGATCCCAGCATCTTGGCGAGGACGAGGGCGGACAGTCCCGCGGTGGTGTGCACCACGATTCCTCCAGCCAGATCAATAGTGCCCGCTTCGAACATCCATCCAGCTCCGGCCCAGACCCAGTGGGCGACGGGCACGTAGACGATGGTGAGCCACAGGGCCGTGAAGAGCAGGACCGCCCCGAAGCGCATCCGCTCCACGAAGGCTCCCACCACCAGGGCGGGGGTAATGATCGCAAAGGTCATCTGGAACATCACGAAGACCGTCTCGGGAAAGTCTCCACCGTTCAGCCCATCCACTCCGTTCAGGAAAAGGTGCTGCATGTCCCCCAGGATTTTGCCGCCATCAGAAAACGCCAGGCTGTAGAGAAACACCACCCAGAGGATGGACGCCAGACAGGCAATGGCGAAACAGTGCATCAGCACGCTGAGCACGTTCTTGGCGCGAACCAGTCCCCCGTAGAACAGGGCCAGGCCGGGCAGGGTCATGAAGAGGACCAGGACCGTGGCCGTGATCATCCAAGCCGTATTACCGGAATCCAAGCCGGCCCAAGGGTCGTTTTCCTCCGCTGTCGCGGTGCCCATAAGCGCCAGCATGGCCAGCGTTCCTGCAATTATTTTTTTTAGCTGTGTTGTCATTTTTTCCGTGTGCACACGTAGTGAGCCTTAATTGTAGCAGTTTCCATGCCAACAGCCTCCCTGGACTGCTCAAAACCATAGGTCTTGCAAGGTTCCGTCCGATCTTGGCACGGCAGGTGCTTTCCGGAGCCCCGTAGCTTCAAACCAAGCTTCTAATACCATGCATATTCGTAACACGTTACTCAGCCTAGCAGCCGGTGCGGCTGCCCTGTTCATCGCTGCCCCGGCAGCCACCGCCGAGGAGGAAACTCCGCCCCCCATCGCCGAAGTGGAGGGAATCGCTCAATTCGAAGCCATGCTCGCCAAAGCGGAGGAGTTTGTGGCAGCCGGAGAGGACGCCGAATGGTCCGACTTCGTCACCGAGGACGCCGACACCGCCTGGGGCCTGATCTCCGGTCTCGCCGGGTCTGAGGACTCCGCCGTCGTCGACGGGGAAACGGTTGGCGTGGGGGAATATGTGACGGGCAAGCTCGACGGAGCCTCCGCCGAGGTCAATCAGGCGATCTACGACAATGTGTGGAGCAATGCCGATGCCCTCACCCCGTGGCTCACCCACAATATCTGGGTGCTCATCGCGGCCTTCCTCGTGTTCATCATGCACCTCGGCTTCGCCACCCTGGAGTCCGGCCTGTGCCAGAAGAAGAACACGGTCAACATTCTCTTCAAGAACTGCTGGATCATTTCGGTCGGCATCCTTCTCTACTTCCTGTGGGGCTTCAACGCCCACTACCCGGGATGGGATAACGGGTTCTTCCCGATCGGAAGCTCTGCTTCATACGGCGCCAACGAGTTGCTGACCCACGCCACCAATCTCTACCACTCATCCTACACGTGGTGGACCGACTTCATCTTCCAGGCGATGTTCGCCGCAACCGCCGCGACGATTGTCTCCGGAGCGGTGGCCGAGAGAGTAAAGCTTTCGAGCTTCCTGATCTTTTCCGCGATCCTTGTTGGCTTCGCCTACCCTTGGGTCGGCTCCTGGCACTGGGGCGGCGGCTTCCTCGCCAACCTTGAGACCAGCTTCTACGACTTCGCCGGATCGACAGTGGTGCACGCCTTCGGTGGCTTTGCTGCCCTAGCCTGCGTCCTCGTCCTTGGACCGCGCCGCGGGAAATACACGAAGAACGGCATCAAGCCCATCCTCGGCCACAGCATGCCGCTCGCCGCGATCGGTGCCTTCCTCCTCTTCCTTGGTTGGTTCGGATTCAATGGCGGTTCCGTCCTTGCAGCAGAGCCGCACCTCGTCTCTCTCGTCTTCGTCACGACCGCCCTTGCTGCGGTAGGTGGAGCACTTGGTGCCATGCTGATCGCCTGGGTAGTGACCAAGAAGCCGGACCTGTCCATGGCCCTCAACGGATTCCTCGCTGGTCTTGTCGGGATCACGGCCGGTGCCGATGCAATCTCCCCGACAATGTCCATCCTCGTGGGACTCATCGCCGGAGCGATCGTGGTGTTCTCCGTCATCACGCTGGACAAGCTCAAGATCGACGATCCGGTCGGAGCCATCTCCGTGCACGGCACCTGCGGTATCTGGGGAACGCTCGCTGTGGCCTTCTTCGGAGGCGCCAGCCTCGTCTCCCAGGTCATCGGGATCGTGGCTGTCTGCGGCTTCGCCTTCGTCTTCTCCTTCACCGTGTTCTTCGTCATGAAGATGGTGATGGGCGTGCGGGTCGACGAACAGGAAGAGGTCGAAGGACTGGACGTTACCGAGCACGGAGTCCCCGCTTACGGACTCGAAAGCGCAGAAATCTAGTCCCCTCAAGGCACCGGACCGTAAAACCGGTCCCTCGGACTCCATCAGGCCGCGGAAATATTCCGCGGCCTTTTTCTTTGCAATTAATTCAGCGGTCACTCTTGAAACTTGCTTGTCCCCGTGGAGCCGGAAGACTCCCCTCGTGCGCCTTCTCCTGATCGACAACTCCAATACGCGAACCAAGTTCGCGCTCGCATCAGGCGAGCACCTCGATCCCGGAATCATCCGGATTCCCACCGCATCGCTGGACCGGACCGCTATCGAGGAGCTGAGGGAACGCCTCGAGTTCGATGCATCAGTCCTCTGCTCAGTCGTTCCCGCAAAGTCCAGGATCCTGCGTGCCGCGCTGGCCGGAAAACCGCTGCATGTGGTGGGCTGCCACAGCACACTTCCCATTGGTATCAACTACCCCGCTCCGGAACAGATCGGCGCCGACCGGCTTGCCAATGCAGTTGCGGCATACCAGCAGTGGGGGGCTCCGGCAGTGGTTATCGACTTCGGCACCGCAGTCACGTTCGATGTCGTGGGCCTCGATGGGGGTCAGCCCAGCTACCTCGGCGGCGTGATCACCCCCGGCCTCGCCTCCATGACCGAGAACCTGCACCGCCGCACCGCTCTTCTCCCCCAGATCGATCTCGCGGAGCCGAAGTCCTCGATCGGAAAATCGACTATTGAGGCCATGCAGGTGGGCGCGGTCTACGGCTACCGGGGAATGATCCGAGAAATCCTCACCGCCATCAGGCGGGAGTTGGATCACGAGCCCACCGTTATCGCCACCGGGGGTGATGCCGCCCTGATTGCAGCCGGCCTCACCGAGGTCAGCGAGGTCGTTCCCGGCTTGACGCTGGAAGGAATCCGGCTGATCGGCGCATGCAATCTGTCATGAGCTGGGCGTCGGGGGAACCAGGTGAAAATCCTTCATAAGGCGAGGACCTGCTCCACATCCGACCGCACCTGCATGTATTCGTCGTCCGGAACGACCGGAGAGAGATCCTCCGGCAAAGCAAACGGCAGATCGACCCAGGTTCGACAGCCCCCGTATTTCCTTTCATAAGTCAGCGTCAACGGTTCACGCAGCGTAAAAACGCGCACGAACGCACAGTGAATCTGCTCTACTGCCCCGCAATCGAACCGCTCGCGGACAAGATCTTCGGTCCAGATATGGAATCGTTCCAGAGCCACGACCTTCTTCCAATCCGTGAGCGTGGAGGCCCACACCGCCTCACACCACATGTTGATGGAAATTTCATCCCCGGGATTCCACTCGTCCATCCCCGGCCCGGAAGCATTCCCATAACTTTGGCGTACCTGCTCGCCCTGGGCGTGGAAACGGGTGGGAAACAGATAGAACCGGTCGTGCTTGAAGGAAAAACCCTCCCGTCCCTCGTGAATTCCACCCTTCCGCAGCAGAACATGCTGCTGCCCCCCGGCGAGGGCCCCGCACACCGCTTCCCACTCCTTGTATCCTCTCGTTGTCTGCGCCACGGGGGGGGGGGGGGGGGGGGGGGGGCCGCGGGCGCGGGGGGGCGGGGGCGGGGGGCGGGGGGCGGGGGGGGGGGGCGGGGGGGGGGGGGGGCGGGGGGGGCGG
>CAWWCX010000317.1:0-4960 GCA_963935445.1 uncultured Roseibacillus sp. | reverse complement strand
ACGAGATCTAGTACGGTCTCGTGGGCTCGGAGATCTGTATAAGAGACAGCCTCTTTTTTGCGTGCATTCAGCGTCATTCGCGGTTCCAAATCTCCGCCCCATGACCGCCGCGGAAATCCGCCAGAGCTTCCTGGACTTCTTTGCCGAGAAGGAACACACCATCGTGCCTTCCGCCTCCCTGCTGCCCCAGTCCCCCGGCCTGCTCTTTACGAATGCCGGAATGAACCAGTTTGTTCCCTACTTCCTCGGCACGGACAGGGCTCCCTACAGCCCGCCGCGGGCGGCCGACACACAGAAATGCATCCGGGCGGGCGGCAAGCACAACGATCTTGATGATGTCGGACTGGACTCCTACCACCATACGTTCTTCGAGATGCTGGGAAACTGGTCCTTCGGAAACTACTTCAAGAAGGAGGCCATCCGGTGGGCGTGGGAGCTGCTTGTCGAACGTTGGGGGTTTCCCCCCACTCGCCTCTACGCCACCGTCTACCGCCCCGGGGAGGGCGACCCGGCCGAGTTCGACCAGGAGGCCTACGACCATTGGAAGGCTCTCTTCGAAAACGCCGGTTGTGACCCGGGGGTCCACATCGTGGACGGCAACAAGGCCGACAATTTCTGGATGATGGGAGCAACCGGGCCCTGTGGGCCCTGTTCCGAACTTCACCTCGATCTCACCCCCGCGGGCGATACCCGGGGAGAGCTCGTCAACAAGGACAGCGACCTCTGTATCGAACTCTGGAACCTCGTATTCATCCAGTTCAATGCCGAGGAGGATGGCAGCTTCCGGGACCTTCCTGCCCGGCACGTGGACACCGGGATGGGCTTCGAGCGCGCCTGCTCCATCATCCAGAACACCAAGGGCTTTACCGATTTTTCCGGTAAGCCAACCAATTACAACACCGACGTCTTCCGTCCCATTTTTGCCAAGCTCGAACAGCTTACCGGCAAGACCTACGTGGATGTCTACCCCCGGGAGGGTCAAGAGTTCACGGACGAGATCAAGGACTCGGTCGCCTTCCGCGTCCTCGCCGATCACATCCGCGCCCTGAGCTTTTCGATCACAGACGGAATCCTCCCGGACCGGAAGGGCCGGGGAGCCGTCGTCCGGCAGATTTTACGCCGTGCCGTCCGCTATGGCAGGCGACTTGGCTTTTCGGAATCCAATCACGTTCTCTCCAAACTCGTCGATACCGTGATTGCGGAACTTGGAACCGCCTTCCCCGAGCTCGCCGGGGCAGCCGAGAGAATCAAGAGTGTGCTGGAAGAAGAAGAGGCGGCCTTCAACGAAACCCTCGACCGGGGCCTTGCGCTCTTTGAAAAGGAAGTGGCCGGCCTCGGCTCGCAGACCTTCCCCGGAACAACGGCCTTCACGCTGGAGGCTACCTACGGCTTCCCGAGGGAGCTTACCGAATTGCTCTGTCGGGAGCAGCTCCTCGCCTTCGATGCAGAAGGCTACCGGCTCGCTCGCGCTGAGCACGAGAATATCAGCCGGGGAGGTCGCGAGGGGGAGGTAGTCCGCGCCCTCGATCTCAGCACCGAGGTCAGGACGGCCTTCGTCGGCTTCGAGGAAGACGGTTGTGAGGCTATCATTCTCGAAATACATCCCGGCCAGGGGGGCCTCCAGTGGCTCCTCACCGACCGCACGCCCTTCTACGCGGAAATGGGGGGACAGCTTGGAGACACCGGCACCCTCCTTGCCGGCACCCGCGAAATCCCGGTCACGGCCGTCCAGCAAATTGGCGGTGCCCGCGCCCACGGGATCCCTGAGGACCAGGCCAGCGGTCTGGAGGCCGGCGACACGATCAAGCTCCAGCTCGACACCGCCCGCCGACGCTCCATCGAAGCCCACCACAGCGCGACCCACCTCCTGCACTGGGCGCTCCACGAGATCGTGTCCCCGGATGCCACCCAGCAAGGATCCCTCGTTGCCGAGGACCGCCTGCGCTTTGACTTCACCTCCGGTGCCGTAAGCCCCTCACAGATCGCCCAGCTCGAGGAGAAGGTGAACGCCTGTATCGAGGCCGGCCACTCCGTGAGCTGGCAGGAATTGCCCTTTGACAGCATCCGCGGCCGGGACGACATCATGCAATTCTTCGGGGACAAGTATGGGGACCAGGTCCGTGTGGTTCAGATCGGCGGGGAAACACAGGCGCTCAACGGTTACTCGATGGAGCTTTGCGGCGGAACGCACGTTCGCAATACGGGTGACATCGGTCTCTTCAAGATTCGGCGGGAAGAAGCTATTGCCGCCGGGACCCGTCGCATCGAGGCGGTCTGCGGAGTCGCCGCTGAGGCCTATCTTGCCGAGCAGGCCGAGAAGGAAGGCGAGGAGAAGGCGGCCGCCAATGCAAAGCTCGCTGATGCCAATGCTGCTCTTGCGGCCCTCGGCGCCGATCCCTTCACCGCCCCGGACGAGGCTACCGCCGCCGAGGTCAAGACCATCGCCGTCAACGCTGAGAAAGCGCTCAAGAAGGCCCGGACTGCCAACGCCGCCCGGGAAGCCGACGACTTTCTTGCGGGGCTGGTTGAGGGCGACGGAACGGACACCAACCTCGTTCACGCTCTCGATGGTTCCCCGGCCCTTCTCCAGGAGTTGCTCAACGGCCTGAAAAAAGTCCAGTTCACCCGCGCCGCCTTCCTCGTCGTGGATGACGGCGAAAAACTCCACCTCGGGGCCCTCTGTGGAGAGGACGGCAACAATGCCGGTCACGGCGCCGGGAGACTCATCCAGGACCTTGCGCCCATTGTCGGCGGCAAGGGAGGGGGCAAGCCGGACATGGCCCGCGGCGCAGGGGCGCACCGCGAAAAAAAGGAGGCCCTCCTCGCCGCCGCCCGCGAGAAGCTCCTTTGAGTTCCGGAACCGCCCCCCGCCGGGCGCACCCGGCAGCAATCCTCCTTCAACAGAAGGCCCCGACATGTTTGGGTCGTGGAAACCGTTCTCTTCCCTCATGCGCCTCCTCCTCTGCCTCCTCGCCGCCTTTCTCCTCACCTCCCTGCCTCTCCCCGCCCTCGGATTCGCCAATGGGATCAAGATCGGGGAAGTGACCGACACCAGCGCGGTGGTCTGGGTGCGCCTCACCGCGCGCGAGGAGGCCGACCGGCGTATCGACGACTGGGATGGCAAGGAGCCGAAACAGTGGTCCGTTCCCGGAGCCCCGGGGACGGCCGTGCTGCAGATCACCGGGCCGGGAGCACCTGCCCGGGCGATCCGCGGGCAGTGCAGGGCCGGCAACGACTACTGTCACCAGTTCCTCCTGAGTGGACTCAAGCCGGATACCCCCTACGAGCTCGCAATCAGCGGTCACTCCGCGAGGTCCGACAACGAGCCGGACACCACGATCAAGGGGCGCTTCCGGACTGCTCCACGGGCAGATGCCTCCAAGCCAATCACCTTCGTAACCAGCACCTGTCAGGACTTTCCGCGGCGCGATGACAAGAAAAACGGTCACCGGATCTACCGCTCCATGCTCGCCCTCGACCCGGCCTTCTTCGTGCAAACCGGGGATACCCTCTACTACGACAAGCCCCGCCCCTACGCCAGGGACCTCGCCACCGCACGCTACAAGTGGAACCGCTTCTACGCCCTGCCCAATCCGCGGAACTTTCACAGGTCGGTCCCGAGCTACTGGCTCCATGACGACCACGACCTTCTCAAGAACGACTGCTGGCCCGGGCAAACCTACGGGGACCTCACCTGGGAGCAGGGGCTCAAGATCTGGCGCGAGCAGATTCCCCAGAGCGAGAAGCCCTACCGGACCTTCCGCTGGGGGAAACACCTGCAGGTCTGGTTCCCCGAGGGCCGCGAATTCCGCAGCCCGAATCCCATGAAGGATGGCCCGGGGAAATCCATCTTCGGGGCCGCGCAGTGGACCTGGCTGGAACGCACAATGACCTCCAGCGACGCCACCTTCAAACTCTTCGTCAGCGCCACTCCGGTCGTCGGCCCCGACAGGAAGAAGAAGAACGACAATCACGCCAACGAGGGATTTGCCCACGAGGGCCGGCGGCTCCGCAAGTTTCTCTCCGGCATTCCCGGCTGCTTCGTGGTCAATGGGGACCGCCACTGGCAGTATCACTCCGTGGACCCCGAGACCGGGCTCATGGAGTTTGGCTCGGGGCCCGCCAGCGATATCCACGCAGGTGGGTGGAAAAAGGAGCTCCAGCCCGAGTGGCAGAAGTTCCTCCGGATCAAGGGTGGCTTCCTCTCCGTGAAGGTGGACGCCGGCAAGGCCACCTTCCGCCACCACGATGTCGACGGAAAGGTGGTGAACGAAGTCGTCCTCGGCGCCAGGCGGGAACCCGGCAATCCCCGGGGGCAAGCACCCGACCATAGACCAAAGGGATGACGCCCCCCTCAACTTGCCTTGAATTACCCGCAATCACTGCGAAGACTGTTCCCGTGCACATGGAAGACGAAAACACGGTCTGGCGGGGGGGGCCGTCACAAGTTGTCAATCTCCCTACCTTTGCAGCCTGCCTCCTGATGGGAGGCGCCTTCCTGGTAGTGGGCGCCAACACCCACTGGGCCGTTTCTCTGGGCGCGGGTATCTGCGCCGTCATCGGCGGCTGGAAGTGGCTCGTCGTCCGCTGCCAGCGTTTCGAAATCACTACCGAACGCCTCAAGATGATCGAGGGAGTCCTCAATCAGGACATCGATGAAATCGAGCTTTACCGCGTCAAGGATACCCGAATCCTCCGCCCAATCTGGCTCCGCTTCTTCGGTCTCGGCAACGTTGTCCTCGAAACCTCCGACCGCACCCATCCCCGACCCGTCCTCAGCGCCATCAAGGATGCCGCAGAAGTCCGGGAGGAGCTCCGCAGGCACGTCGAGAAACTCCGCGACCAGAAGCGGGTGCGCGAGGTCGACTTTGACGAAACCAGTGACAGCGAGTTCGGCGAGGAGCTCGGATAGAAACCTGTCTCTTATACACATCTCCGAGCCCACGAGACCGTACTAGAT
>CAWWCX010000316.1:0-4961 GCA_963935445.1 uncultured Roseibacillus sp. | reverse complement strand
ATCTAGTACGGTCTCGTGGGCTCGGAGATGTGTATAAGAGACAGCAAGTGGGAGGTGTTTCTTCATAGTTGATGCGTGGTTACGGGAGCTTGGGGAGGTTCTTCCGGAATGGAAGACTGAATTCGTGCAGGACGACCGGGGGTGGTATTTTGAGTACGTCCGGGGGGATGCTCAAAGACCGAGCATGGCGGTGGCGACCACGAAATAAATGAGCATACCCGAAACATCGACAACGGTTGTGACGGCGGGAGCGGCAATGACGGCGGGATCGAGATGGATGGCGCGGGCTGCGAGGGGAAGAAGGGAGCCGATGAGGGTGGAAGCGGTCACCTGCACGCCCAGCGCAACGGCAATCGCAAGGCCGAATTCGGGAAAGCTGATACCGGGAGAGACCTCCTGGTGGAACATGGGCAGCACGAATATGGCGATGAGTGCGATGGTCAGTCCAAGGATGATGCCTAGCATTGCGCCGAGGCGGAGTTCCTTCCATGCCACCCGGAAGGCATCGCCGGCATCGAGTTCGTTGAGAGCCATGGCCCGAATGGCCACGGTCGAGGCCTGGCCACCTGAGTTGCCCCCCGCCGCGATGATCATGGGGAGGAAAAGCATGAGGAGGGGGATGCCTTCGAGGGTTTCCTCGAAGCGGAACATGATTGCACCCGCTGCAATTGAGAGGAGGGCGAGCCCGACCAACCAGAGGACACGACGGCTGAAGTGGGTGGTGACCCGGGTGTTGAGATAGCCTTCCTCCGAGCCTTCTCCGGTCAGGCCGGCCTGTTTTTCGATGTCCTCGGTGGATTCCTCGCTGAGGATTTCCATCGCATCATCCGAGGTGATGACGCCGAGAAGCCGTTTTTCCTCGTCCACCACCGGGAGGGCGAGCATGTCATACTTGAGAACCGCGATGGCGGCTTCTTCCTGATCGGTCTCCGCAAACACAGTATGCTCAACCGGTTGCATAATGTCCCGGACGGGCGTCTGCCACGGATTGAAGGTAAGGTCGCGCAGGCGAAGTTTTCCCACGAGGCGGCTCTTTTCATCGAGGACATAGATCCGTGAGAGGGTTTCTGTATCCTCGAGGTCCGGGCGGAGATGATCGAGAGCCTCCTTCACCGTCATTTCGATGAGGATATTTCCGATCTGCGTCGTCATGCGTCCCCCCGCGGTGTCTTCTCCATATTTCAGGAGGATGCGGGTCAGTTCGCGCTCATCCTGCTCCCCGAGGAGGCCGATCAGGTTCTCTCGCTTCTGGGCGTCCTCGATATCCTGCAGGACGTCGACCCGGTCGTCGTCGGGGAGTTCCTCGAGGACCTGGCGCTGTTGGCTTGGCTTGAGGTAGTCAAGGGCCTCTTCCACGAGGGGATCAGGGATTTCGGCGAGAACCTCGGAGAACGCATCGGAAGGGAGGGTGCGGGTGAACCATGCCTGACCCTTGCGGGACAGGTCTTCGTAGACCATCGCGAGGTCGGCATGGTGGACATCCTCCGCGGCCGCAAGGAACGCGCTGCCGTCCCGTGCTGCGATCGCCCGTCTCACATCGGCGAGAATCTGCGGGTTCCCTTCCGCCACGAGGACATAGTAGAAAGAGGGTCCCGTTTGAGAAGCGCAAAGGGGGCAGAGGCCTTTTGGGCCGGACATTTTTTGCGAGGCGGGAACCTGAGAAGTATATTAGGATTGTCCACCCGCAAGTCCCGCATCCTTCCCTCATGAAAACCCTCTGGTGTTCTGCAGCCCTGCTTTTTCTATCCTCATCCGCGGTTCCGGGTGAAGCGATGTTGCAGTATTTCAATACCAGCTGGAGGGAGATTCAGCAGAAGATGCCGGAAATCGCGGAAGCGGGCTACGAATCGCTCTGGCTTCCTCCGCCAACCAAGGCCGGGGGAGGCTTTTCGGTAGGCTACGATCTCTTTGATCGTTTTGACCTCGGATCGAGGGAGCAGAAGGGCGGGGTGGCCACCCGCTACGGAACGGAAGAGGAGTTGCTCGACCTGATCCGGGTCGCGCACCGGTTTGGAATCCGGGTCTACTTCGACTGCATCATGAACCACAACGGGTTCGACGTGCCGCTCTTTAACGGGCTTGTCTCCGAGGAGATCTATCCGGGCTTTCGCCCGCGGGATTTCCATCTGCGGGAAACGGTCGACGGGTTCTACCGGAAGTGGGACAACACCCGCGACTGGGGCAGTGAATGGCAGGTGCAGAACCTGGGGCTTTCCGGCTTGGCAGACATAGCGAACGAGCCAGGGCCCACCAATCGCAATCACGGACTCTTTGAGGGAGATTCCGCAGACAAGCCGGTCTTTCTCCGTCATCCCGATAACCCGGAGTATTATTGCTACATCCCGAACGGCCCCGGTCAGGCACACGCCGCGAACGAGGGAACCTACGTGGGCTTCGGAAGCAGTAACGGGATCACGCGCGCATTCCTGCAGGCCAACGAGGAGTTCTACCGCGAGATCGTGGAGGACATGCTGCATCGGTCCCTGCGCTGGCAGCTTGACCGGACAAAGGCGGACGGAGCGAGACTCGATGCGGTCAAGCATACTCCCGCGGATTTCTTCGGAGCGACCTTTGGAGGGGACCGTGATAGTTCGGACTACGGTTTTCTTGGACAGGGACAGCGGCAGTTCAATCTCACGCGGGGGTATCTGGATGCCAATCACCGGGACTCTGTTTTCAGCACGGACGCACCACGTGACGATGCCATGTTTTTCGGAGAGCACCTTGGTCAACCCCCTGCTTATGGTCCTTACATCGATGCGGGGATGCGCCTGATCGACAACGACCTTCGGAACAACTTCAACAATATCCTGGGCAACCCTTCCGCCTCCCTGGGGGGGTATGACCAGCCAGGTGCGGGCGGCTTCAGTTCAGCGGTGACGGTGATGCATGCGCAGAGCCACGACAACGACTATGCCGCCAGGCGAGAGCTCCAGCACGCCTTCTATTTCACCCGGGACGGAATGCCGCTGGTTTATACAGACGGAAACTATCATGCTGGGAGGCTGGAGGGGAGCGGAGGGGCCTTTCCCCGGCACGCGAACACGGCCTTCCTTGGTCAGTTTGGCGACACCCGCCTGCCCAACCTGGCGTATCTGCATCAGCACTTCGCGCGGGGTTCCCAGCGTCCGCGGTGGTCGGACAACGATTTCGTGGCCTATGAGCGTATCGACAAGCGGGAGAACTGGGCGATGAGCGATGATGCAGGGGTGGTTGCGATCGTCCTGATCAATGACAACTACGCAAACGGTACTGGTCGCGAGGTTTCCACAAGCTTTCCGTCCACGCCTTTCGTGGATGATGCCTACCTCTATCAGTATGCGCGGGGTTACGGGAGCCAGACCGGATTCTACAAATATGCCTCCCAACTGGGCGAGGTGGTGGTTGATCCCGGCAGCTACATGCTGTTCTCCTATCGAACTCCGGAGGAGTCGCTGGCCTGGAGCGCGCTGGGAGGGCGTCCAATCGAGATCTTTCAGGGTGGAAAGCGCACGGACACAATGACGGTCACGCGCCGGGACGGCCCGGACGGAGACAGAGGGTTCAGTGGCCCTTTCGCAAACCCCGGATTTCATCCCCACCCCTCAGACCTTGCCGGGACGGGAGGAGAGGATTTCGAATACACGGTTGAGATTCCCCGGGTGACCGACGCGAGTAATCTCCGATTCACGGTCCGGGCTGATCGTTCGGCGGCCAATATTCTCTGCAAGCTTGATGGAGGTGTGGATCTCAATGGAACGCGGCCGGAAGGAAACTCGGATCCGGGCTTTCGAGATAATCCTCCCGCGTTGACCACGGATGTCTTCCTGGGATACGAGCAGCCGACCTTTGTGGAGAGAATGGGCCCGGAAAAGTTTGCAGCGAGAAATACGGAGCGCTGCAGCCTGGGGGCGAAGAATGCGGAGGCCTGGAAAACAGTGATTGGATCTGGGGCATTCACCCGGTTGGACGGGAGGGGGAACAACGAGACCCTGCCGGATACGGTGCAGTTCGCCTATCATGACCCGGAAGCTCTCCTCCCGGGACCGATTGGCAGGGGACAGCATTACAGGGAGAATGAGAACTCGATCGATGTATATGTGAAGACGAACACCGGGCTGGCAGGCTACCGGGGTGCGCTCTACTACACCTTGAGCCGGAATGCGCCCCGCGGTTCCGGGGGCCGCGGGGCGGACGAGGCAACGAGGGTTGTGTCGATGAGCTGGGTGGGAGATGCAGATGGCGGGAGCTGGTGGAAGGGGACGATCTCCCCGAAGCCCCGGGGGCCCCTTTGCTACGCCGCGGCTGTGCGGCGTGCCAATGTGACCCCCCTTTTTCCACGAGGTGCGACAGAGGTGGGCGATAAACGTCACGGGATGACGGTCTTTGAGATCGATGCATTCGATGGTGAGGCGGTCGATTTCTTTCCTCATAATGACTATGCCAAGACTCCTGATCAGGAGTCCTTCGTGATGGAGAGGGGACTTGACGAGGGATTTCACATCCTGAGGGCCCGCGCATTCCTGGAGCGGACAGGGAAGGCATCTCTCTACAATACGTTCCAGCAAACATTCTACTACGATGCTAGCAGGCCACAGGGAGAGATCGTCTTCCCGGCCGAGAGTGAGACCTTGCAGGAGCAGAACTACGAGGTAGTGGTCCGGACGGATAAGAGTGTCACGCAGGCCTGGTTCTTTATCGATGATGGACTGGGACCCAACGATGACGAGGCGACCGGAGCGGGAAACGGAAACGGAGCCGGCAAGTGGGTTCAAGCTTCCCAGATTGCGGCCGATCCCGGGATCCCAAGCGAATTTCCCAAGGAGTTCCGGTTCACCTATGAAAATATCCCGGCAGGGAATGTGCGCGCGCTGCTACGTGTTCGCCTGGTGGAGGCCACTTCGGAAGATCCTTCAAGATGGACGAATGAGACGAGCAGCGCGGACGACGAGCGCGGCTGGTACACCACGCTGGTGCGCACG
>CAWWCX010000315.1:0-4965 GCA_963935445.1 uncultured Roseibacillus sp. | reverse complement strand
ACAAAGCTCATCCCGTCAACGTGCTGTTCCGGCAGGAGAGGCAGGCCAAGCATCTCAAGCAGGGTGGGGTAATGGTCTGTGCCGGTCACGAGCGCGTGGGAGGTGACGTTCGCCTTGGTCCGTCCCGGCCAGTAGACGATCAGGGGAACCCGGATGCCGCCTTCGTAATTCCAGCCCTTGGCGCCACGCAGGGGAAGGTTTGACGTGGCAAAGCGCCAGTCGAGGGCCTTGCGGGGCTTGTTGGTTTCAAAATACTGGTTGGAGGCGGCCATTCCTCCATTGTCGGAAGTGAAGATGATGATGGTATTCTTCTCGAGGCCCAGGTCCCTGAGCTTGCTCCGGATACGAGCGAGACTCTCATCGACGGCTTCGACCATCCCGGCGAATTGGATGTTGTCCTGACGCTGCTTGACCCACCAGACCCGCTTATCGAGGGTGCTTTTGAAGTCCTGCTGTTTTGCAAGGACGTTGAGTTCCTCCTGCGTGAGTGGTGGGCCATCCGGATTTCCCTCGAGAATATACTCCGCAGTATTCTCCCGGGGCAGGGTGGCGAGTTTTCTGCGATATTTCTCCACCAGATCCTTGCGGCCCTGGATCGGGTCGTGCACTGCAAAGTGTTCGAGGTGCACAAAGAATGGCCGATCCTTGCTCCGCTCGATGAAATCAAGTGCGGCGTCTGTCAGCTTGTCGGTAAAGTAGTCACCCTTCTTGGCCTTCAGTTTCCCGCTGTAGGCAGGTGCGAACGGATAGTGGAAGGAGCGCACCCATCCCGTGATCGCCTCGTCAAACCCGTAGGTTTTCGGGTCCCGTCTCAGGTGAGCCTTTCCGTAATTTGCAGTGGCATAACCGGCCTTTTGCAATGTTTGCGCGAGTGTGACCTCTCCCTCCGGCAGAGCCTTTGCCCGCTCGGCGCTGTGCAGTCTTTCATAGTCCCGCTCAGGACGTCCTCCGAGCCAGTCTGTCAGATTGATGCGGGCTGGATACTTGCCGGTCAGGATGCTGGCCCGGCTCGGGGAACAGACGTGGCAGGTCGCATAGGCGTTATCAAAAAGAATGCCCTCCCGTGCGAGGGTGTCGATAGCCGGTGTCTCGTAAAACCGGCTGCCGTAACATCCGAGGTCGCGTTGTCCGAGATCGTCCACGAGGAAGAAGATCACGTTATACTTCCTCTCGGCCTGGGCCGCGGCACTGGTAACCAGTGTCAGTGTGATGGTAATGAGGAAAGAGGAGAGGTTTTTGGGTATTGTCATGCTGGGTCTGCCTCGGGGGCGTGGAAGGGGGTTACGCTGGCGTATTGATGGAAATTGTCGACTGCCCGGTTGACGAGGACTGGATTATTTCGGCGAGGGCCTTTGCCTGCCATACAGCTCCCACGGCAGCCAGTGTGAAGGTCCGGCTTGCCAGCGAGTGCCTGGAGGGGTTCCAATGGGCCATGGGAGCCTGTCCGAACGCCCGGGTCGTAATCCTTCTTCTTTTTGCCCCGTTCGCACTGGCGGCTGCTCCCGACCGGACAAGGCCCAATATCATTCTCATCATGGTTGATGACATGGGTTACTCTGATATCGGGTGCTATGGTGGTGAGGTGGAGACCCCGAATCTGGACGGGCTTGCAGAAAATGGCCTTCGATTTACCCAGTTTTACAACACGGCCAAGTGTCACACCACGCGGGCAGAGCTTCTCACGGGGAATTATGCCTACGCAATTGGTGATCACGCGATGGAACACGGAGCCACCCTGGGAGAGGTGCTGCGAACGGCCGGCTACCGTACCCTGATCTCCGGCAAGTGGCACCAGAGGCCCCTGCCGACCACAAGGGGATTCGACCGATACTATGGTCTCGCCGATGGCTGCTGCAATTTCTTCAATCCCGGACTCAGGGCCCGGAACGGCGAGGGGGCTCCGGGGCGCAAAGGGCGGACCCGGGTTCGTCGCTGGGCCATCGAAGACCAGGTGATCATGGGCTACACGAATCCCGCGAAGGATTTCTACACAACGGATGCGTTTACCAGCTACGCCATCGACCGCCTCGAGGAGTACAAGGATGAAGAGAAGCCCTTTCTTCTCTACCTGCCCTACACAGCACCTCATTACCCGCTTCACGCCTGGCCCGAGGATATAGAAAAATACCGAGGGAAGTACATGGTGGGATGGGACGAGATACGGAAGAGGCGCTTCACCCGCATGTCCGAGCTCGGGATCATAGGGCCCGCGCACAAGCTGTCCGCCCGGACAGGGAGGGCCTGGTCTGAGCTGTCCGACGAGGAGAAAGATGCGGAAGACCTCAAGATGGCGGTGTATGCCGCCATGATTGACCGGGTCGACCAGAACCTTGGCCGCCTCTTTGCGAAGGTCAGGGACCTGGGGGAATGGGAAAACACCCTTGTTCTGTTCCTGACCGACAACGGGGCCTGCCCTGAACAACCCAACACGACGCCGGAAATCCCCCCAGGACCGGTGGAAAGCTATCGTACCATTTCGGTTGAATGGGCTAATGCCAGCAATACGCCCTATCGCAAATTCAAGTCCACGGATTATGAAGGAGGAATTCGCACGCCATTTATTGCGCACTGGCCTGGTGTCATCGAGGGAGGAACGACCGACCAGGTCGGCCATATTATCGATGTTTCCGCCACATTCAGGGACATTACGGGAGCTGGATACCCGGCTGTGATTGCGGACAAGAAAACAAGACCACCGGTTGGAAAGTCTCTTCTCCCCGTTTTTCGTGGTCAGCAGAGGGAGTCCCACGCGGTGCTCTTCTGGCATTTCAATCGGGCGAATGCGGTCCGGGAGGGGAGCCTGAAGGCGGTTCGGCAGGGAGGGGGGAAATGGGAACTGTATGACCTGGAGAAAGATCCGACTGAATTGAAAAACCTGGCAAGGGAGAGGCCGGATAAGGTTGCGGAGCTTGCCAGCTTGTGGACGAGTTGGGAGAAAAACTGCAGGAAGCGCCCCCGGTAATCCGATAACAACGATGAATTCCAACTGTAGCAAGGCGAAGGACGCAGTCTGCAGGATCCTCTGTGTCCTCATTTTCATCTGCCTGCTCCCCCGGGGAGATGCGGCCCAAAAGCCGAATTTCCTCATTGTCTATGTTGACGACCTCGGCTGGGCAGACACCTCGGTGAGGATGATGAAAGGTGACCCGGAGTCGGCCAGCGATTTCCATCAGACGCCGCATCTTGAGCAGCTGGCGCGACGGGGGATGGTTTTTTCCAATGCCTATGCACCCGCCCCGACGTGTACTCCGTCCCGGAAGAGCATTCAGTTTGGCAAGACCCCCGGGCGGTTGCAATACACCTTCGTCCACGACGTGCTTGCCCTCGAGCGTAAGCTGAAATGGCAGGATGAGCTATCCCTCGCGGATGTCGTCAAGGCCGCGGATGCCAGCTATGTCACAGCTCATTTCGGGAAAGGAATGGGCGGAGAGCAGATGAAGACGATTGGCTACGATGTGACCGACGAGGTCGACGGCAAGGCGGATAACGGCAATTTCCATGGTGATTTCGTCAGTCTGCGGAATCGTGTTCCGCTGCCCGCTGACAATCCGAAACGAATGGCGTCTCTGAGGAAGAGTTCCGTGGACTTCCTCAAGCAGCACAGCGGAAAACGTCCGTTTCTCATGATGGTGTCCCATTACGCGGTCCATGTCCCCCATGCGGCCCGTCCCGACCTCATCGAGAAATATCGCAGGCTGCCTCGTGGGAAGCACTGCCAGGACGAGGATTATCTTCCGACCGAGTTGATTCCCGAGGGTCGAAAAATCAGTCATTGGCGCCTCCAGTATGCCGCCATGCTGGAGGAATTGGATGAAGGTCTGGGCGCAATGGTTGTGGAGTTGCGCAAGACCGGGCAACTCGATAACACCCTGATCATTTTCACCTCGGACAATGGTGGCGGGCTCGGTCCCAATGGCTCGCTCCGGGCCGGAAAGGCCACCCTCTACGAAGGAGGACTCAGGGTGCCTTTCGTGGTTGCAGGGCCCGGAGTAGCCTCAGGAGCACGATGTGACGTCCCTGTCGCGCAGTGGGACCTTCTGCCAACCATTCATGATCTTTCAGGGAGCAACCAGCCCCTGGTTGCGGAACTTGATGGGGGAAGCCTCCGGGAAGTGCTCGCGAGCGGTAATCAGGGTGCCGTAGGGCGACCCGTCGAAGGCTTTGTCTTTCATTACCCCTGTTACTTTGCTCCTCCGCTGAGTGTCATCAGGCTGGGAGACTACAAGCTGATGGAGCACCTTCTTACCGGTGAGCAGAAACTCTTTGACGTGGCCAGGGACTATCGGGAGCAGAACAATCTCATTGGCAAGTATCCGGAGAAGGCCGCGGAATTGAAGAAGGTGATGTCCCGCTACCTGAGGAAGATTGATGCCGAGGATGTCCAGGAAGTTTACCGGGCGCGCCTGGCAGAACTGGACCGCTTTGAAGCAATGGCCCGTTCGGTTCATGCCAGGACGGTGCAGCGGTCAGCTGGAGACGTGCAGCTGGTCAGGGACGCTGACAAACGTCTGGCCGATTCCCTCCAGCGATTTGAACGCAATCGGCAGGAGTGCCGAGAAAACATGCGGGGCAAGGACTTCTGAAGAGGGTGCGGTTGACGCTTGCCCCGCCATGTCATCCTCATCAACCCGTCGACGCGTTCCCGCTTCATCCTGCAGGATGGCAGAGTCCGGGGCGACGGCGCCATCAAGGTGGGGAGGGACCAAAAAGTAGTCAAACAAAGGAGGTGCCAGGACGAGGCCTTCCTCAGGCGAACATCTCGAGGATTGGCTCGGCTTTTGTTCCGCCCAAGTGAAATGGGCGACCAGTAGCGGTGATGACGGGTTTCTCCCGGGGGATTCCGGCCGCATGCGCAATGGTAGCGTGGAAGTCTCCCACCGTGCGTGGCACATCAGGTGTCGCACCCCGCTCATCACTCTCACCAAGCACAAAGCCGGGTTTCACGCCGGCACCGGCAAGGCCAAC
>CAWWCX010000314.1:0-4969 GCA_963935445.1 uncultured Roseibacillus sp. | reverse complement strand
CACCACCTCCACCGTAAAGGCCCGCAAGCGGGGCAAGCAGATCATCGCGCTGGGAGAAGGGGAGGGTTCGGCGGCCCTGGAGGAGCGGTTTGCCTTTGATACCCGCAAACTGAAGAAGAATAAGAACGGCAACTTCGTGGGAGCAGTGCGCAGCCAGTTTGAGGGCAAAAGGAATCTTTCCTTTGGAGGCGGGATCGGAACGTCGACCTATCAGGCAGGCCAGTATGCCGCATCGAGGTGGAGCGGGCAGAAGGAAATCCCTTCAAAGAGTTACCGGAAGCAGGAGGACGCTTCCCGGTTCCAGCGCTCCTCACAGTTCGAGGGCACCAGTGCGTCGCATCTGGCAAGGAGATCCCGGCTGCAGAACCGGCAGGAGGCCACGGGTTCGTTCAACGTGAATGGCGCCCGTGAAGAGCAGGGCGCCCGTCTGGACAAGCCCAGTGACGGCTACACCGATTTCCGCCGCCGCGTGTTTCCCGAACCGCCCATCATGAGCCGGGATGACTACAACCGTTCGGTGGAAGATACCCGCAGGCTGCTGGGTCGGGACGATTAGGATCTGCAAGGGCGGGCTCCCCTTCCGTTGCCCAGCGGCCGGATGGTCCGCTCAACACGTTGGCAGCACACCCGTAATGTGAGCTTCCTGCCGCAGGTGGAGCTGCTAGAATGCCCGGGATGGCTGAGGAGCTGAATCCATCCCCACGCCCGCATCACAGCACGCGCGAGCGTCTCTGGAAGATTATTTTCGAGGCCGAAACCAGGGCCGGTAAGATCTTTGATGTGATCCTGCTGCTAGCCATCGGGCTCAGCGTGGTCGCGGTCATGCTGGAAAGCATCGAGGCGGTGGAGACCAGATGGGGGGCGCATCTCAAGCTTGCGGAGTGGGTGTTCACGGTTCTGTTCATGGGGGAGTACTTCCTCCGGATCTGGGTCGTACGCCGGCCAACCCGCTATGTCTTCAGCTTCTTCGGAATTATTGATCTGCTTTCCTGGATCCCGACCTTTCTTGCACTCGCTCTGGCGGGTAGTCAGTCGCTGCTCGTGATCCGCATCCTGCGTCTGCTGCGGATGTTCCGGGTCCTTCGGATGCTCGAGCATGTCCGGGGCGCGAATATCATCCTGCGAGGCCTGATGGCCAGCCGGGCCAAGATCTCGGTCTTCTTTTTTGCGATGGTGGTCCTTGCCATCATCATGGGAACAGTGGCCTACATCCTGGAATCGGGGCGCCCGGAGAGCGGATTTGAGAATATCCCGGTCAGCGTCTACTGGGCCGTGGTCACGATCACCACGCTGGGCTACGGAGATATCGCCCCTGTTACGGTGGCGGGCAAGTTCCTGGCTGCCTTCTGCGTTCTGATCGGATACTGCATCATCGCAGTTCCTACCGGAATCGTTATCGGGGAAACCTTCAATGCAGCCCTGAATCGTCAGGATGAGACCACGGATGCCTGTCCCTCCTGTGGAGTTCATGGCCACCTTCTTGATGCCCGTTACTGTCGCAGGTGCGGTGAGAAGCTCAAGGACCGGGAGATTCCTGAGGCGGGTGCAGGCTCAAAGGGTGGTGGGGTGACTTGACCCGGAGTTGCTCGAGGAGCGCGGCGGCCTTTTTATCGTGGCCCTTGCGTCGTGACAATTCGATGCGCAGGGCGAGGACGCCCGGTTCCTCCAGCCGATCAGCCGGTAACTCGTAGAGAAGAGTGGTGGCCTCGGAGAGGTCGTCCACTTTCAGGGCCCCTTCGATCGCGCACAGGCCCGGTTCGAGATCCCGGGGATCTGCCTGCCTGCGGGAGGAGAGAGTGGGGGAGGCGGCAGGCAGGTTCTCGGCGAGCTCAATGGAAACATACTCCTCTCCTTCGCGGGCGCGAATGGCGATGTTGAGCCAGAGAATGAGAATGATGCCGAGCAGAAAGAGGGAGACGTCAAGAATTACAGGTGTCCACATGAGCCCTGCAATTTTCCGGAAGACCTCTCCCGCGAAGCCGGGCAGGAACATGCCCATCCAGATCAGGGCGATGAAGCTGGCGGCGGCGAGAATGATTCCGAACCCAACGAGGAGGCTGCGTTTCTGCCCCGCAGTGAACATCGCCTTTTTTCTTCTGGGCACGCCCCAATGTGCACCAGGAGTTGACGGGATGCCACCGCAAGGTTCCGCTTTCTTTCCCGGTGTGCCAGACAGGAGGCCCCTCTCCCGAGGGGAGGGTGGAAAGCCGAGGCTTGCGAAGCGTGCATCCCACCGCTAGAGCACGGCGTGCGCTTGTTCGACACGATGACGCGTGAGACCCGGGATTTGAAACCGGTCGATGGCAAAACGCTCGGGTACTACTGCTGCGGTCCCACGGTCTATGGGCCGACCCACGTGGGCAATTTCCGGACGTTTGTGCTTCAGGATGTCCTGCGCCGGGTGCTGGAAGTGGGAGGAATGCGCACCAAGCACGTCCGTAATCTCACGGATGTGGACGATAAGACGATCCGGGATTCCCAGGCCGCGGGGGAAAGCCTGGAAGAGTTCACCAAGCGGTGGACCGCTCGCTTCCACGAAGACTGTGAGAAGCTGAATTGCCTCAAGCCTCACGTAGAGCCAACAGCGGTGGGTCATATTCCCGAGCAGATCACCATGACCGAGGCTCTCATCGAGAAGGGGCATGC
Organism: uncultured Roseibacillus sp.; assembly: GCA_963935445.1. Classification (GTDB taxonomy): domain Bacteria; phylum Verrucomicrobiota; class Verrucomicrobiia; order Verrucomicrobiales; family Akkermansiaceae; genus Roseibacillus_B. The sequence continues at coordinate 2,323 of CAWWCX010000314.1, read as the reverse complement.
GTATCCCTCGGAGGATGGCTCGGTCTATTTCAAGATTTCCTCGTTCAGGGAGTATGGCAAACTCGCGCGACTCGATCAGCAGGATCTTGAGCTCGGAAGGACACAGAACCGGAGAGCGAATGCCGACGAGTATGAGAAGGACAGTGTATCCGACTTTGTCCTTTGGAAAGGCAGGCGTCCGGAGGACGGGGACAACTACTGGGAGAGTCCCTGGGGAGAAGGTCGTCCGGGCTGGCACCTTGAGTGTTCGGCCATGAGCTACAAGTATCTGGGAGACACCTTCGACCTGCACAGCGGGGGAGAGGACCTCAAGTTTCCCCATCATGAGAACGAGATCGCGCAGTCACTATGCGCGTGCGGGGGTGAGTTTGCACGCAATTGGTTCCATCCGAGGTTCCTGCTGGTGGACGGGGAGAAAATGTCAAAGTCCCTCAACAATTTATACACGCTGGAAGATCTGGCCAAGGATCCGGGAGCCACCCCGATGGAGGTTCGTTACCTCCTGATCAGTGCCCACCACCAGAAGCAGCTCAATTTCACTTTTGACGGGCTGCATGCTGCGCGGGAAGCCCTCGCCAAGCTGGCCCGCGCCGGTGCAGAACTGGCTCGGGCCGCCGGAAAGGAGGGCGCAGCGCCTCCCTCCTACAAGGAGCTTTGCAAGGTGAAGGAGCACGGCGTCTTTGCCCCTTCCCTGACCGCCCTCAACGATGATCTCAATACCGCTGAAGGCCTCGGCCAGCTCTTCAAGGGAATCCGGGCGGCCAAGGATGGAGATCCGCTTGTCAACTGGGTCGGCTTTCACGCGGTCCTGGCGGCCCTGGGATTGATCCTGCCAGCCCAGGACAAGCCGCAGGCGCCTTCCGAAGTAGTGGAGATCGCCGAAAAGCGGCAGGCCGCCCGGCAGGCGAGGGACTGGGCAGCGGCCGATGCGGCCCGCGATGAGCTCAAGGCTCTGGGCTGGGTTGTGAAAGATGGCGAGCAAGGATACGAATTGGAACCACAGTAGGAGATTCTCATGCACCTTTTCCAACGACCCCGGCGCAATCGCAAGTCCCCGGCCATCCGGGCGATGGCCCAGGAGACGATCCTTGCCTCTGCGGATTTGGTCTACCCGCTCTTTGTGCAGGAGGGGAACGAGGACGAGGCCATCGCCTCCATGCCGGGGTGCATGCGGTGGTCCCTCGAGGGTTTGACCAGGGAAGCGGGGGAAGCGCATGCCCTTGGGATTCCAGCCGTGATTCTCTTTCCTGCCATAGCGGACGAATTGAAAACTCCGGAGGCCGGCGAGAGTGCCAATCCACAAGGCCTCGTTCCGCGGGCGATTCGGGCCCTCAAGGCGGCTCACCCGTCGTTGGTGGTGATCACCGATGTTGCTCTGGATCCTTACAACTCGGATGGCCAGGACGGGCTCGTCCGGCGGAACGATGACGGCTTGCCGGAGATTCTCAATGACGAGACTGTGGAGGTCCTGTGCCGGCAGGCCCTGTGCCATGCCGAGGCGGGGGCCGACATGGTTGGCCCCAGCGACATGATGGACGGCCGGGTGGCTGCAATCCGAGCTGCCCTCGATGACGCCTCTCATCAGGATGTTTCCATTCTCAGCTACACGGCGAAGTATGCCTCTGCTTATTATGGCCCCTTCCGGGGTGCGCTGGACTCCGCACCCAAGGATGGCGATAAAAAAACCTACCAGATGGACCCGGGTAACGTGCGGGAAGCCATTCGGGAGCTTCATCTGGACGAGGAGGAAGGAGCTGACATGGTGATGGTCAAGCCCGCAGGCCCCTATCTCGATGTAATCGCCGCCCTGCGAAACGAAACCACCCTGCCTGTGGCCGCCTATCAGGTGAGCGGAGAGTATCTCATGATCAAGTCTGCTGCCGGTGCTGGCTGGCTGGATGAGGGTGCGGTCGTGATGGAGAGCCTGACTGGAATCAAGCGGGCGGGGGCTGATGTGATCCTGAGCTATTTTGCGAAGGACGTGGCGCAGCGTCTGGCCTGAAGGAGCTCGCGGCCATGGATGAGGACGTGGTTGCAATAAGGGAGAGATGGATTCGTCGGGGAACCGACATTCTGGAAGAGGGAAAAGGTCACCTGGGAATCATCAACATGATCCGTTCCGAGGGGGTGGATGATGACAAGGCGAAGCGGCTCTCCTACGATGTCTTCGATGAAGCGGTTTCGCGTCTGCGTCGCCGGCGGCGGCCGCACCGCATGATCGGGACGATCCTAGTCCTTGTGGGGGTGTTTCCCTTCTTTGCCGGAGCACTGGGGCAGCAGAAGGCAATGCTGGTATCCGGCCTTCCGGTGATCCTTGGGGTAT
>CAWWCX010000313.1:0-5033 GCA_963935445.1 uncultured Roseibacillus sp. | reverse complement strand
TCGTGTCTAATCGTGTCATGACAGCCACAATGTCGTACCTCCGTAGCAACTGGAAATCTCCACCGTGAGTGTTGTCTTCACTTCACGCCTAAGCACTTGCAAGCATTATGCTAGTGCAATATAATTGCAAAAAGTCATTCTAGAGATGAGCTTTCCTCCCGGGAGTTTTTGATGCATGGCCGTTGTAAACGCGACGCAACTTTGATCCTTCAGATCAAGAATTGGGTCTGAGAATTTTTGCCAATTTCAGTCAAGACTGACGAGCATGTCATGGAGATGGAGTGCTATGAACCAGGCGGTACCCGTCTGGAATCGGGTGCTACCGCGGAGTGCCAGTGAAGGAAACGCGTCAGCGGAAGATGCACAACCCGATACCAGAATTCACCCTTACTGACGTTGTGGATTTAGCGGCCAAGGAACCGCTAGCAAGTTCGTTAACATTTCATCCAATTCCTGAATGACCCGTTAGGGATAACTTTCTGATGTCAATCGCAAAGTCCACTGTAGCTGTGACTGTGCTTGCTGATTTCTTGGGACTACGCAAGGCCACCCTTTTTTCTTTCCTTTGTCTCTGCCTGGCCCTGCTCACAAGTTCCTGCAAACGCAGCGGAGTTGGAGGCAGCGACGAGCCTGTTTCCTGGCCCGAAATCGTCCGCTTCGACGAACTCGCTTACCGCGCCGAAGGCTTCGCCCGCGTCGGGGATCTAGACTCCATCCGCGAATCGCGCGCCGAACTGCTCGCAGCGGGTGGAGCGCTGACCCGTGCGACAGTTCCATCCAACGTGGCCGATCCCCTGCAGGTCGAAACGATCTTGGGCGACCTCACCAGCCTGATCAGCAGCCTCTCCTCCGAAGACCTCAATGATGAATCCCTGAAATCCCTAGTGATCGGACTGCACCCCGTGATCGCGAAATTGATCGACGCCGCGGGGATGCCCCACATCCATGCCAATGAGGGGCCTAACGGCGGCTTTCTGCATCCCGTTTTTGATGGCGAGGGAAAACAGGTTGGCACCGCTGAGATCAAACTGCACGACGATGCTGGCGACCTTGAAGTGTGGCTCACACGTGGCGGTCATGGGGGCGAACCCTGGCGGCTGCCGCTCAACACCACACTGTCGCTCAATTTTTCTGACCTCGGCAAGAAGGCGACTCTCGTTGTCCGGGATCGGGAACGGAACGAGGACGAATCCGGCGAGTCCACCATCCACGATGGAGCCACGGCATATTTCGTCTTTCCCGGTGCAAGCGGAGCGGATGCTTCCTGGCTGATGGGCGAGGACTTCGCGGCCCGGGCGGAGCTTCGTTTCGGTGACTCCACCACCGGTTCCTTCATCCTGCGTCCCCACGTCCATCCCTAGAACGTCGACGGAAACCAGATATGAGTCACCTTAGGAACTCACGGACGAGAGGCTTTTGATCGTGATCCGAATGCATGACGTCTCCCTGTGCCTTGGAAACGCGGATCAGGTTTCATCCCTCCGGTTTCATCTCCCCGACTTCGAGGTGGAAGCTGGAGACAGGGTTGCACTCACCGGACCGAGCGGATGTGGTAAGAGCACACTGCTAAACCTTGTCGCCGGCCTGCGTCGCGCCGACAAAGGTGAAGTGAACGTGGCCGGGACGGAACTCGCCAGCCTGAGCACCGCACAGCTCGACCGGCACCGCGGCGCCCACTGCGGGATGATCTTCCAGACCTTTCATCTCCTTGCTCCATTCACCGCGATAGAGAACGTCGTTATCGGCCTGCGTTTTGGTGCTCGAAAGCACACTCGCGCCCGGCAGCGAGCTTCCGAAGTCCTTCGTCGCGTGGGGTTGGGTGACCGTCTCCATGCGCGACCAGACCAGCTTTCCGTGGGAGAGCGGCAGCGCGTGGCCATCGCCCGCGCTATTGCGGGAGAAGCCCCCATCCTGCTCGCCGACGAGCCGACGGGATCGCTGGATCCTGAAACCGGACGGGAAATTTTTGCCCTGCTTTGCGACGTCGCCGCGGAAAACAACCGCACTCTGCTCATGGTCACCCATGATCTGGCCCTCGCCGCCGATCTGCCGCGACGTTTCGACTGTACCGCCCTTGTCCGCTCCACCGCAGCCCCGGGAAAGGAGGTATCGATCGCATGAGCTTCGTCGCCATGGCTTGGCGCTACCTTAGGTTCCGGTGGCTCGTTACCGTTCTGACCTTGGCCGGCATCGCCCTCGGTACAGGGCTGGTCTGCGCTGTGCTTGCCCTCCGGCACGAATCCGAGCGAGCTCTTGCAAGAGAAGCTGGGCTCTATGATCTCGTGGCTGGGGGAAAAGGTAGCCCGCTCCAACTGGTACTCGCCAGTGTTTATCACCTCGACTCGCCAACCGGCAATTTACCTTACTCCGACTACGAGCGACTCCGGTATGATCCCCGCGTGCATTGGGCCGCGCCGATCGGACTCGGGGACAATTATGCAGGCTACCGCATCATTGGCACGGAGGCGCATTTCTTTGAGCTGCCTGACCGGAACGGGGATCCCTTTTTTCAACTCGCGCGAGGCCACGTCTTCCACGACCGGTTCGAAGTCGTCCTCGGTAGTCACGTCGCAACCGTCACCGGACTTGATGTCGGGGACGACTTCTTCGGAACGCATGGACTCGTCGATGTACCCGGGGGTGAAGTTCATCGCGACTTTCCCTACAAGGTTAGCGGCGTCCTGGCTCCCACCGGCACGGCTCAAGATCGTGCGATTTTTGGCACGCTCGCATCGGTATGGGAAATCCACGAGACTGAGGATCGGCTCCACTCAGCGATTCAGGGAACTGCTTTTCTCGCCGACAGGCAGGAACAGAAACGTGAGACCACAGCGATCCTGATCCGGCTAGAGACACCCGGTCTTCGCCTCTGGATGGCAGACGAGATTCGCGAAAGTAGCGACGGCATTGCCGCCGTCCCAATCAACGAGATCCTGCGCTTTCAGCGCAGCATTATCGGCCCCGTGCAGCGAGCCCTCCTTGGAGTCGCGGCGGCCGTCGTTGCTGTCGCCTGTCTCACCGTCCTCACCACGCTGCACCAGGCCGCAGAACGCCGCCGCCGCGACATCGCCATCTTCCGCAGCCTAGGCGCTGTTCGCGGCGAAGTCGCCGCCCTCGTCTTTACCGAAGGATTGCTCCTCACCGGCGCGGGCATAGCCCTTGGACTACTGCTCGGCCACGGCGGTCTCGCCCTCGCCGCTGGACCGATCCGTGACGCAGTCGGATTCGCCCTCCAACCCTGGCACATGCCCGGCACGGAGATAGTCGCCCTCGGCGCCATGGCGCTTTGCGGAGCGGTCGCCTCCCTGTTTCCAGCAACTTCTTGCTATGGGCGCACGCCCATAGCCGACCTTCACCTGACCGATTGAAACTTGCCTCCTTGTTCCTCACCATGAATACCAATGCCCAAATGCTCTCGTTTTTCCTGATCGCCGTCCTCGGATTCGAGACCCGCCACGCGGACGCCGCTGATCCTCCGCCGGTGATCGATTTCCCGTTACTGGGCGAGGTCCGAACTCTCGACCTGATCGACGGGACTCTCGGTTTTCCCAAGTCCCTGAAGAAGCTCGAAGGAAGTCGCGTCAGCATGGTTGGCTTCATGGCGCCCTTCGACGACCTCCGCAGCATGCGCCGATGCATGATCGTTCCCAGCTACGTGGGTTGCAAATTCTGCAATCCTCCGGATTTGAACCAGGTCGTCTTCATCACACAGGGCGGCGACGATGCATCGCCACTCTCCTATCCTTTCATCGAAGAGCCTTCCCATGTCAGTGGCATCCTCCGACTGTCGCTGCCGGAAAGCGACCACGAAGGAAAGGAGAATGGGTTTGTTTACTCTCTCGAGGACGCCGTCGTCACTGTGCATCGTGGCGATGCGCCCCAGCGCGCACCCGGTCACGGAACTTCGCCCCACCAAGTGAGCGCCCAACCGCTCGCTCCCGTGCCGATGGACGACCTGGTTCGTAAAGTCGCCGGTCTTCTCGGGCAAGAGCCGCTTCGTCCCATCGAGATCGAGAGGGTTTCCGACAAGACATTTGGTGATTTCGTCCGGAACCGATTGGAGGCGACGTTTCCCAAGTCGACCCGCACCGTCCGGACCCGGGCCTTCTCCTTACTCGGTTTGATCCCAGAGGACGCCGACTGGATCGAGACCCTCGTGGGATTTGAGCTCTACCGACGCGTGGTCGCGACCAACGAAACGGGAGATCGCATCCTTTTGCTTGACACCGTCCCTGACGACCACCCCTTCGTCCGGCTCGATCTGGTGGGGGCCATTGCCGACGCACTTGTTCGGCAGCGCACTCCTCGTGATCAGACAGCGAACGGAGACCGAGACAAAAAAGAAGTGAAAGACGAAAACGACGATGTTCGCCGCGCTCGCGAGGCGCTCTGCATTGGCATCGGGAACATCGCAGTCCGTCGCTATGCCAGATCGCAGGGCATCTCCCTGGCCGTCAGGCCCCCAGTCGAATTCGCCCCGCAACGGATACGGAACTATGAGGTGGTGACGCTGGAACGTTGGCAATCATTGCCCCGTGTTGTTGGAACTTTCTTCGCTGATTTCCTTGTCGGCCCAGTTGGTCCGCTAACCGGCCTGGAACCCGCTTTCGCCCGGCCGCCGTCCACGACGATTGAGTTCTTCCGGCCGCTGTGGTATCAGGACTCCGCTCTCTGGCGACGCGATCCCGTACCGAGCGACTTCGCCGACAATCTATTGGAAACCCCACCTAACCTCACGGATGTGCTCGGCATCGGCGGCCTGGTTCCCTGGCTCGCCACGCGGCACTCCGGCCATGCCGCCATGAGTCTATCCGGCCGCTGGGCCGGGGACCGGTGGGCGGTCTGGCAGTTTCCGGATGGTTCGTCCGTACTATTGCTGGAAACCCGCTGGCAGGACGAGAAATCGGCGCTCCGCTTCCGCGAAGCCATTCCCGATCATCCCTTGTGGCATCTTCCATCGCACCAGGACGGAAGTACGCGTGTGCAACTGCTGCGCGCCAATTCCCCTGAGGCGATCGATCGCCTAACCTCGG
>CAWWCX010000312.1:0-5034 GCA_963935445.1 uncultured Roseibacillus sp. | reverse complement strand
CGGGGTAGCCGCGGGTTCGCATCTCGTTCTTCACGAGGGCAAAGTCAACTCCGAGTCCTGCCTCGATCATTTCGGCTTCCACCTGCTGGTAGTCGGTGACCCACTCCTCGGCTTCGTAGAACTCCCTGTCGACCTCGAGAGCGTAGCGTGGATCAAAGACGTGATCGGGACTGGCGGAGGCCATGTGGGCCCATCTCTTCTGGAGATCGTCGAGACGCTCCGTGACAATGGCCTGCTCGATCCCGGTTGGCTGGATGGAGAGTAGGCGCCTCGCCATGAGATAGGCGCGGGCGGCATTTTGGAGATCCTCTTCCTGGGAGAGGAGGTCCCCGAGGACAAGGTAGGCAGGGGCAAAGTGTCGGTCGGCCTTGATGAGGGTGAGAAGGTGTTCCCTGCTGATCAGCGGATTCCCGGCGGTGGCGATTGGTCCGCTGTCATAGGGAGTGCCGAGAAAATTCACTTCGGCCGCTCCGGGTTCTCCGGCGGCTACACGGGTGCGCCAGTCGAGCATGCGGAGATAGTAGTCACCGAGCCCGAGGTGACCCTCGGGCTTGATTTCGAGTGATTTCCTCGTGTGAGCGGCGGCTCTGGCGTAGTCGCCGGTCTTCTTGTAAAGCACGCCCAGGTTGGCGTGAGTCTCGTAGAGGTTGGGCCGTTCCGCTTCGATCCGGAGGAGTTCCCTCTCGGCTTCGGGGAAACGCTGGAGTTTGAGCAGGGCGGCCGCGAGATCGTTGCGGGACTCCACGTTGCCGGGATTTTTCTGCAGCGTGGCAGTATGCGAGGCAACCTGGTGGAGGTAGAAGGCCTCGCCGTGTTCAGGGAAATGCCCGGCGATGATCCTGGTGGTGTCGGAGGTCAACTGGCTGTCTTCGGCTCGTGAGTAGCTCGTGTTAACGCAGGCCAGAGAAGACACGTCCAGCGAGAGAAGAAGGGCAACGAGGAGGGAATGAGGCATGCGCAGGCAAGGCTACTTCACCAGGTTGAAATCGCAAGTGGCCGGGGGTGGGCCCGGCTGGGCAGGATTCAGGAAATCTTACAGTCGATGATCTTGACCTTGCCCCAGTCGGGTTTCTCGAGATCCTTCCGGCCCCTGGGTTGTCCTGAGCTTCCAGCGAGGTAGAGGCGGGTGCCCTCTTTGTTCCAAACGGCCTTGCTCACCCGCATCTTGGCGTCGATGTGCGCGAGCCGCGAGCCGCTCGCGAGGTCGAAGATGGCGGTGTTCCACTCGCCTTTGAAAAGGCGGCCGGCCATGGCAAAGACCTTGCCGTTGGGGTGGATGGCCAGAGTTTCCATGAGTCCCTGGCCGATTTCCCCGTCGGAGGCGCTTCCAATTCTTGTTACTTCGCCGTTGCGCCAGCTCCAGTGCTCCCAGAGCTGCTTGCCGTTGCCGGCCGCGGGATCGCGGGTGGTTCCCATGCCGGCAAGGAGAACCCCCGCGTCATCGGGGGTGAATGCAAGGGCAAACACTCCTCCGGTGTAGTAGTGTCCCTTGGTGATGCCCCAGCCGGTAAAGTGAGGGGTTTTGATGCGGGCAACTTCCCGGTTGGAGGACAGGTCCCAGATGCGGACTTCACCCATGAGGTTTCCGGCGGCTACGAAGTTACCGTCGTTGCTGAAGGCAACCGACTCGACGGGCGGTACGTGCTCGAAGGCGTGGGTCTGCTCGCCGGAGGCTGCATCGAAGACCTTGACCGAGGGTTCCTTTTCGGCCGCGGGCTCATACTTGTAGCCACCGCAGAGATACTGGCCGGTGGCGGAGGCCACGCGGGAGCCGTCGGGAGACATGGCGCTCTGCCAGGACCAGAAATCATGCGCGGCCACCTGGCGCTCTGTTTTTTTCGTCTCGGGATCGATCCAGAGAAGCCGTCCGTCGTAGCCCGCAGAGATGAGGCGACGGGAGGAGGGAGACCAGTTGATCCCGGAAGCGTAATTGTCGTGCTGGGCCAGCTTCTCGGCTTTCTTCCACCGGCTCCCCGGCACGGAATAAATACCGCCGTCGAAACAGGAGGCGTAGACCTGTCCTTCCTCGTCCCGGGCAAGGGAGAGGCAATGGGTTGGAAGCTTCAGCGTCTTCCCGGTTTTCAGCTCGACCTTCATACTCATGCGAGGACCTCCCTGATCGGTTCAGAGTTTTCCTCCACGTGATGGAAGTTCGGCAGGGTTGGGATGTTGAATTCGCGATACGGGTCAATCCCGAGGGCGGTGAAGATCGTGGCGAAGAGGTTCTGCTCGTTGTACGGTTCGCCTGCCACGTCGATGCCGAGCTTGTCGGTGGCTCCCACTACCGCACCCTCCGCGATGCCGCTCCCGAACATGGAGAGGCTCCAGGCGTTGGGGTAGTGATCGCGACCGCGGGCGGCATTGAGCCAGGGTGTGCGGCCGAACTCGCCCATCGCGACCACGAGGGTGTCTTCCAGCATGCCGCGATCTTCGAGGTCCTTGTGGAGCTGGAAGAGGATGTTGTCGAGGTCAGGCACGACCATCTGGTAGATCTCGTGATTGAACACGTGACAATCCCACGGCATTCCGTTGGCGACCATCACGAAGGGAGCGCCCTCCTCAACGAGGGTGCGGGCCAGAAGAGTGTGCTGACCGAAGGTGCCGGGGCCGTAGCGGTCGCGATCCTTCTCGGGAAGGCGGTTGAGGTCGAACAGGTGGGCGCAGCTCATCAGTCCCTTCACGCGCTCGTAGACCGCATTGTGAGAGGCGGCGGCGCTGCTCCCGGTCTCGTTCGCAAACTTCCTGCTGTAGAAACTGCGAAGTTCCTCCCGTGCCTCGTGGTCGTCCTCCGTGATGGAGTCCAGCTTGTTGGCGTGGGGGATGCTGAATTCGCCGCCCGTGCGCACCGGACTGTATTCGGCACCCAGCCAGCCTGCCCAGTTGCCTGCCTTGAACCCCTTGAACTCGTTGCCCTCGGGGCAGGGGTCGAGCAGGATGAAATTCGGAAGGGCGCTGCCAACTTGACCGAGTTGCTGGGCCAGGACCGATCCGAGGGTAGGGCGTGTGAAGGGGGGGCGGGGCTTGTGCCCGCGCTGCAGGAGGTTGATGGCCTGCGTGTGCTCGCTCGCGCTCGTCTTCATTGAGCGGATGACGGCCGTCTTGTGCGCGATGGATGCGCACTTTGGCATGAGCTCGCTGAAGTGTACGCCCGGAATGGAGGTGGGAATGGACCCGAAGGGGCCCGAAGTGGGGGTGCCGGGCTTGGGGTCCCAGGTCTCGAACTGGCTCGGTCCGCCACAGAGCCAGAGGAGAATACAGCGTTTCTGGGTCTTCTTGGCCTCCTCGGCAAAGACGGGATTGGAGAAAAGCCCGGACCAGCTGAAGGCCGAAACCGCGCCCGCCGTGAGGCCCTCGAGGAAGCGCCGGCGATGGAGGCTGTGCTCGGGGCTTCCGCAGTTCTGCTGGTCGTTGGTCATCGGAGGGTCAGCGCGCTCAGTGATTCATGCGGAACTCCGCGCTGTTGAAGAGCGCCCAGAGGATTTGCCGGATGGCTTCGGCGCGTTGATCGGAGCGTTGGTCGAGGTAGCTTGCAGTGCGCTCGCGTTCCTCGATATCCGGAGCGCGGCCAAGGACGGCAAGAAAGATCTCCCCGACCACTTCGTCGGTGTTCGTGTTCCGGGACAGCTGCAGCGGGAGGGGGAGTTCCCCGGAGCGAAGCATGCGGTCGATTACCTCCCCGTTCGCCGCGAACATGGCCTGCTGCACAGAGGGGGAAAAAACCTCGGTGAAGATTTCGGGGAAAGTGCGGACGAAGGGATCCCGGTAGGTGTCCTCCTGCGCGACGGTTCCATCCGGCTTCGTCTCTGCGCCCAGAGCTACGAGGATGGACCGGTAGAGTGGTTCAGCAGGAAGAGGTTTGTCGAGGGCGCGGGCGAAACTGTCGGGCGGGGGCGGAGTCTCGGAGCCGTGGACGGCCGAAAGGCCGTAGGCCCGGCTTTGCAGAATAGCCCGGCAGAGACGGCGGACATTGTAGCCGTGGGCGGTGAAGTCCTGTGCGAGCCACTCCAGCAATTCCGGGTGACTGGGAGGATGAGCGGAGGTCATTTTGTCGACCGGGTGCACGATGCCCCGTCCGGTGAGGATGGACCAGATCCGGTTGACGAGGGCGCGGGAGAATGCGGGATTCTCCTCCACTGCGAGACGCGCGAGTTCCGCACGGCGCGAGAAGGTGGGGACGGGTGCCTGCTCCACCTTGGTCGTGATCTTGGGCTTCTCACCCTTTTTCTTTGGCTTGGGCGGATTGATCCAGTCGGCAGGGGGAGCCACCTGGTAGTAATCCGGGGTGTCCTTGTCCCGGCGCCCCCCGGGTTCCTCGACGACACGACCGGTGAGGAAGACAAGTTCACTTTCGCTGCTCTCCCCCTCAAGGTTGGCATACTTGTTGTATCCCCCCGCAGCCCGCTCACCCAGCCCAGGGCCTTCCCTGGTACTTACGTTGCGGGTGCGATCGAAGAAGGCGACCAGCCCCCAGTAGTGTTTCTGCTCGATCTCGGGAGCCACTGGATGGTCGTGGCACTGCGCGCACTCCACCTGCTTCCCGAAGAGAGCGGCCGAAGTGGCGTTCGCCATCTTGCTGGCATCGTCGCGCTGTTCGTAGAGGAACCACGCTGCGCCGCGCGCCTCGGGTTGTTCCGGCCGTGCCACGATGAGATCGTGCCCCACCCGGTTCCACGGGCGGTTGGTCTCAATCGCCCAGCGCAGGTAGGGGAGAAAGTGCTTCTCGCGGTCATCCCGGCTCTTGCCCTTGCCCAGTGCCCTGCCCAGCAGGGCGGCGTTGAAGACCTCGGCGAAGTGCCGGGCGTGGCCCCTGCTTGCGAGGAGCTCATCAACGAGGCGTGCCCGTTTGTCTGGTCGCGTGTCGGAGAGGAACCGCTGATGTTCCTTCCTGGTGGGGATGCGCCCGAGGAGGTCGAGACGGAGACGTCGATGGAAGGCTGCGTCGTCAGCAGGTGGCGCAGGCGTGATCTTGTTCTCCTGCCAGGATTTCTCGAGGAGGAGATTAATGGCGAGGGCGGGGCTGATGCCGTCCGGGAG
>CAWWCX010000311.1:0-5046 GCA_963935445.1 uncultured Roseibacillus sp. | reverse complement strand
GAAGAAGACGAGACCGAGGAAGAGGAATAACGTCTGAAGGGCCTCTTCGCTTCCCCCATGTGCGGCTGGCTTGTTCTTTTTGATATTGATGGCACCTTGATCGACACCCGCGGCGCGGGTCTGGCGGCAATCGAGCGCGCTGTGCGGGATCTCTACGGGGATGGGGATAGACTGCCAGAGCTGGATCTTGGCGGTGCGACCGATGCGGGCCTGGTCCGGGAGGTTCTCGCAGCGTATGGGGTTGAACCCGCTAGCGGTGCGATTGCTGACTTTTATGAGGCGTACCTGGCTCGGCTTGCGGAGACCCTGCAGGACGCTGAGTTTGCAGGAGTGCTTCTTCCCGGGGTGCGGGAGCTGCTGGAGGTTTTCCGGGAATCGGGTGCAATTCTTGGGTTGCTCACGGGTAATTTGGAGGGTGGAGCACGGCTCAAGCTGCGGCGCTTTGGGTTAGACGATTATTTTGCCTTCGGAGCCTTCGGCCACGAGCGCGTGGAGCGCACGGACCTGGGGCCGATAGCGCTGGCCCGTGCCCAACAACTATATGGGCGGCCCTTTTGTGCTGCGGAAACGGTAATCATCGGGGATACCCCCCGCGACGTGTCCTGTGGACGAGCCCTTGGGGCGAGAACGATCGCGGTGGCCACGGGAAGCTTTTCGACAGGGGAGCTGTCCGCCTGCAGGCCCTCGCTCCTGCTGGAGACTCTCGAGGAGCCCGATCGAATCCTGAGTGAGATGGAGGGCTGGCCCGACAAGGAAATTGATCACGTCAACGGATGTGGTCATGCTCCCTGAAACTTTCTGAGAAACGATGTCGCAGCTGCTCCAAAGCTTCCTTCCCGGTTCATGGCCGCTGGTTGCGGAGTGCCGGAGGATGCAGATGGTCGGGCCGGAGGGCATGGACGACTTCTGGGAGAGGGGTTGGCGGCACTTCGGACCCGAGTTTTTCCGGGCGAGCCTGATGAACGATGAGACGGGGCTCAAGCGGCAGATTCCCCTCCGGATTGACGTTGTAGACTTCGAGCAGTCGAAAAGCCAACGACGTACGTTCAGGAGGAACGCGGATCTGAACCTCAGCTTTGATGGCGCGGAGCCGGGAGAGGCCGAATGTGAGCTGTTCGAGGCTCACCGGGCCCGGTTTTCCAGCAACGTGCCTGATCGTCTGGAAGAGTTCCTGGGGCCCTACCCGAATGGCCTGCCTTGTCGATGCCTGCAGTTGAGTGTGCGGCTGGGGGAGCGCCTTGTTGCCGCGAGCTTCCTCGCTCTCGGGCGGAGGGCCTGTTCGAGCATTTATGCCGTGTTCGATCCCGAATACTCCCGGCGCCGGCTGGGAGTCTTTACCATGTTGGCCGAGCTCGCATTTGCGAAAGAGAACGGGTTTCAGTACTATTACAGCGGTTATGCGACCGTGGAATCGAGTTGCTACGACTACAAGAAGATGTTTGCAGCGCTCTACTACTATGACTGGGAAGGGAGTTGGCTGCCGGTCAAGGAGTTGCGCGCCTGAGAGATCCCCCGAGTTGCAATCCCGCTGGAAGCATCTAGTCTCGCTTTTTTCCATGAGCACGATTGAGCGAAGGACGCTTCTCCGTGGATCGGCCCTGGCCGGAGCCTCCCTCCTCGTCCCGCAGGGTCTGCGAGCAGTGCGGCCTGCGAGGTCGGTCAGAACAGTTTCGCTCTTTCACACCACGGATTTGCATGGACACATTCGTCCCACGCAGACCTACCAGGGTATTGCCAACGTCGGAGGACTGGCGCGCTGCGCGTCGCAAATCCGTCAATGGCGGAAATCCAGCCCCCATTCCCTCCTGCTGGACGTGGGAGACGTCTACCAGGGTACAGCCGTCGGCTGGATGACGAGGGGCCGCCTCATGATCGACCTGTTCAATAAGCTGGGGTATGATGCTTGGGTCCTCGGGAATCATGAGTTTGATTGGGGGCCGGAGGTAGTCCTCGATGCGGTAACCCGTTCTGCGATGCCGGTCCTTACCGGCAACATGACTCTCGAGGGCAGGCCGGCCGGGACTTTGGAAGATGCCTCGCATCCGCTGGCCCGGATTGTTCCCCATCTGGTGAAAACGGTGGGGGGCTTTCGCATCGGGCTTGTCGGCCTGACCACCCCGGGCCTGCCTTACTGGCTGCGGCCGGAATTGCTGAATGGCTATGAGGCGACTGATCCGGTCAAGACGTTGAGGTCCAGTCTCAGGTATCTCCGGGAGGAAGCGAAGGTGGACGCGGTCGTGGTGTGCGGGCACATGGGACTGAAGGAAGAGGATGATTTCGCCAATCCGGTGGGGGCGCTCCTGGCGGAGGAGGGGCCAGACGTTTACCTGGCCGGGCATACCCACCGCGACCAGGCCAGCCGCCTTGTGAACGGGACCCTGTACACTCAGGCCGACTATTTCGGGATTCACTGCGGGCGAGTGGACCTCACATTTGACATGGAGAGTCGCCGCCTTGTGGAGAAGAGGGCCTATACGGTGCTCATGGATGAACGGATTCGGGAAGATCCTCTCGTGCTTGAGGTGGCCGGGAAGGACCTGGAGGACGCGGAGGGATATCTGGCGGGCGAGATGGGGACCCTGGCGGAGGAACTGTCGCACAGGCAGCCCGGCCCGGGGGCGCCCAGCCCCTTGCAGGGCTTGATTTCCGCCTCCGCGCTTCACGCCGCTACCAAGCATGGCCTGCGGGCGGACGGAGTCTTCCACGGGACGTTCGGGAGCGGAACGCTGGCCGCCGGGAACAAGCGGATTGCCGATGCCTGGAGCATTATTCCCTATGACAACCGGTTGCTGGCGTTGTACCTCACCCGGGAAGAGATCGTAGCAGTCCTTAACGAGGACCTGAAGGGAAGATCGGATCGTGCCCTCTTTGGCTTCCAAGTGGAGGTGGCCGAGAACGAGGCACCCAAGGGGGAAACGGGCAAAGGACGCTTTGTCCGGAGCCTGCATTGTGTGCGCAATCCGGTTCCGCAGCCAGCGGGGCATCGCTATTGCGTTCTCTTCAATTCCTACGATGCACAGTCCGGAGGCAGGCGTTTGATGCGGTTGCGAGCCCTGGCCCAGCAGCCCGAGTGCAAGGCGACTGTGTTGCCACCCAGCAGCCGACAGGCCCTGATCGATTTTTTTGTTGATCGCGGAAGGGTGGAGAAGGAGCACCTGCAGGCCGGGCCGGTGGGTCCGGTGCCGGAGAATGGGCCCTAGCAGCGACAGCAAGTGTCAGAGTGAGGAGGCGGTTGCGCGGAGGAGTCGATCCGTAGTCTCCCAGTCGATGCATTGGTCGGTGATCGACTGTCCGTAGGTGAGATCGGCAAGCGGGCGAGGGAAGGATTGATTGCCGGCTACCAGGTTGCTCTCCAGCATGGCGGCTACGATTCCACGGTTTCCGCTAGCGCGCTGCTGGACGATTGCCTCGAAAACACCGGGCATATTCTCCTGCTTCTTGCCACAGTTCGCGTGGGATGCATCGATCATCACCGCCGGGGGAAAGCCGGCAGCGTTGATTTGCTCAAGCGCGCTCTGCACACTCTGTTCGTCGTAGTTGGGCCCGCTCTCGCCACCCCGCAGGATCACGTGGCAGTCCGGGTTTCCCGATGTGGAGACAGCAGAAGCGACACCCTGTTCCGAGACTCCGAGAAAGGTCTGGGATCTGGTTGCGGCTCCGATGGCGTTGATAGCGGCCTTGAGGTCGCCACTGATGGTGTTCTTGAAGCCGATGGGCATGGACAGCCCGGAGGCCATCTGGCGATGGGTCTGACTCTCACTCGTGCGTGCCCCTACTGCCGACCAGCTGATCAGGTCGGCAATATACTGCGGAGTGATGGGGTCGAGGAACTCCGTGGCGGTGGGAATCTGGAGATCAACCACCTGACGGAGGAATTTCCGGGCTACCATGAGTCCCCTTGGAATGTTGTCGGTGCCGTCGAGTTCAGGATCCATGATGAGTCCCTTCCAGCCCACCGTGGTGCGTGGTTTCTCGAAATAGACCCGCATGACAAGGTATAGCTTGTCACTGAGATCGGAGGCGAGGGATTGGAAGCGCCGGGCGTATTCCATTCCCGCTTCGGTATCGTGAATGGAGCAGGGGCCCGCAATGACCAGAAAACGTTCGTCCTGTCCGTTGAGGATGGCCCGGATGGTGTCACGGCTCTCCGCGACGAAAGCGGCCTCCTCATCACTGCGTTTGATTTCGGAAAGGACAAAGGCAGGTGCGGGAAGGGGGACGTTTTGGACAACATGAAGATCGGTGACCTGAGGCGAAGTGTTCATGGGGCAGAGAGCTGAAATAGTAGATCAATCCGGAATTCAAATAAGAATCCGCGAACAAGCAGATATGCAGGGGATTTGGAAAACAGATTTCTGGGAATCGCGGATTGAGGAGGTCTCCCTGGGAATGAGGGAGAGAGCCCTGAGCAAGATTATCAAGCTGGCATGATTAGTAGTATTTGGGTTTTTTTGGCTTAAGGCCCGAAACCGGTTCAGACTGCGAAGGATGAGTTTCATGGGTGGCCCCCGCCTCGGCCTCTCTGCTCCCGTGTTGGCAACGGTATTCGCAACCGCAGTAGCTGTAGCTCCACGGTGTGGGGGCAAAGGCAGTCTGACTGACTGAGTGAGGAAGTCTGGTGGCCGACTGCTCAGCAGCTGCAGGGTTCGCTTGTTCTTGCTCATGAACAGGGTGACTCGTTCCGTATGTTTTTGACGATCGTCGTTTTCCGGTTCCTGATTCGCGAAGCTCACTGTTGTGGAGAGCCGGAGTGCAGGAGCGAAGATATTTCGCTTTCGTGATGGGGGGTGCTCTCTAGGCTCTCATCATGCCAAGCAAGTCGGAGACGCTTTTGAAGCGGTTTACGGAAGCGCATGGGCCCTCGGGATTTGAGGGAGAGGTGCGGGAGATTTTCACCAAGGAGCTTGAGGGGGCAGGGACTTTTTCGACCGATCGCACTGGATCTGTCCTGTGTGACGTTGGTGGCAGGGGGCCAAGGGTCATGCTGGAGGCCCACATGGACGAGGTAGGATTCCGGGTGCAATCGATCAGCTCGAAGGGCTTTCT
>CAWWCX010000310.1:0-5062 GCA_963935445.1 uncultured Roseibacillus sp. | reverse complement strand
CACTGCATATCGTCGGCAGCGTCAGATGTGTATAAGAGACAGCCTCAAGATGGCCCAGCAGCCCATCTCCCTGCAGGCCCCCGTGGGCGACAGCGATGACACCAGTTTCGGCGATTTCATTGAGGACAAGACCGCGGAAAACCCGATGGAAGAGGCCGGGTTCTCGATGCTCAAGGATAAGATCAACGAAGTCCTCGACACGCTAACAGAGCGGGAACGTGAAGTCCTCGAGCAACGCTTCGGCCTCAAGGACGGCTACAGCCGCACTCTCGAGGAGGTGGGGCGTCAGTTCCAGGTCACCCGCGAGCGTATTCGTCAAATCGAGGCAAAGGCCCTCCGCAAGATGCGCCACCCGACCCGCATCCGGAAGCTGGAGGGTTTCATCGAGCTTCCGAACATGTAAGACCAGCGGCAGGCAAAGCGTCCCCGTGCCACAACACCACCCTGCAAAAGCCTAGGACTACAAGACCTTCGGCAAATCTCAAGGGTGGTTAAGCCATCAAGCAGAAGCCCAAGGCTTGAGCGACAGTGGTTCCCGGCTTAGGAGTGGAAAGCGCACTCGCACGGGACGAGGGGGGCCGGTGTCGTCGTGCGCC
Organism: uncultured Roseibacillus sp.; assembly: GCA_963935445.1. Taxonomy (GTDB): domain Bacteria; phylum Verrucomicrobiota; class Verrucomicrobiia; order Verrucomicrobiales; family Akkermansiaceae; genus Roseibacillus_B. The sequence continues at coordinate 4,466 of CAWWCX010000310.1, read as the reverse complement.
TGACGAGTGAATCCCAGCTGCGAATCGTGTCCAATCCTCCGGGTCAGAAAACCGCTCCGCTCCGCCGCAGGAAATGGCGTTGGACGCGGCGGTTCGTGTTTCTGCTCCTCTTCCTGTGCCTGCTTGGAACGGCTATAAACGGACCGGTCGCCCGCTGGTTTGTTGGAAGGGTGCTCCTGGAAAAGCTGTCTGATCTCGGCATGCAGGGCGAGTTGAGGGTCGAGGGACACCTCAGTCAGGGCTTCACCCTGCACGATGGCATATTTTCAGGCTCCGGCGAACTGGAACGGCTCCAGTTCGAGGAAATCTCTTTCCGGTATCAGGTGCGGAACCTGCTCCGAAAGCAGATCGACTCCCTCACGGTCAATCGGGTCGTGGTCGTTCTCAAGTCCAGCCCCGGTCCCGGGAAGGACGCCCAGCTTCCTCTTCCCGCGTTGAGCGAATTTGGCACCATGCTCCGCCGGGTCAGAACTCATATCCTGCCGGTTGAGATCTCGGCACAGGACATCGATGTCACCCTCAGACGTCCTGAAGCCATGCCTCTCGAGCTGACCCTGCAATCGCTCACTCATTCCTCCGGATCCTCCGCAATCTTCATCGGGGCACTGGAGACCAATGCCCTTGGTCCGGAAAATCTGCGCCGCCAGGACCTGAACCTGCAGTGGGAGGAAGAACACATCACCCTGGGCCGGACCACACTCCTTCCCGACCTCGCGGTGGATTACCTCACCTTGGACCTTCCCAGGAACAGGGCAGCCTCCCTGCACACCCTGGTGGACAGCCATGCAGGCGACCTCGAAATGAGGGCCGATGAAAGCGGAACCGTCGCCGTAGCTCTCAGAAATGGCGTGCTCGACCTCTCCAAGCTTTCCTTCATTCCCGGCCTCCGCCTGGCCGGCACCGTTGAGACACTCCAGGTGGATCTGGAAAACGTCCTCAAGCAACCCTCTCAGTGGACGGGTAGAGCGGAGATTTCTGCAAAAGGTCTCACCTGGCCACAAGGCTCTCTCCTCGCTGTATCCGCCCACTGTGAACTGGGAGAGCAACTCCTGCTCAAGGCAGAGCTCCCCGGAAGGACTGAGGTCACCGCCCATGCTCCGCGGCCCTCCGGGGACACATTTGTCCTCGAGCGCTGGCTGGAGGAGCTTCCGGTTCAGGTGGAGATCAAGGCCCCGGCCCTGCATGCCGCCCTCGAACATCTCATCCCCGCTACCGGGCAGGAGCTTCCCCGGCTGGAAACCGTGCCCGATGGGGCCCTCAGCGCGAGGGGCACTCTCACAGTCAAAGGGCAGGGAGCCCTCCCCGAGGCAAAGATGCAATGGAGCTTTTCCGATATCCTCCATCGCGGGGAAACGGTCCCTGATCTCACCGGGACCCTGACCTTTTCCGGGGAGGGGGAAGCCGCGGCCAGCGCCTCCCTTGCCCATCCACGCCCGGGCGAATCGCTGCAAGTGGCCGGGCAGTTCGATCTCGAATCGAACACCTACCGCGCTACCTTGGACGCTGAGTTCCCAGATGCTTCCTGGATTGCTCCCTTCATTCCGCGCCGGGGGTCGGTGACAGAGGCCTCACGTGGCGCCCCGACGGGAAACGCCCTGCTCTGGAGGCCCCGCGAAGCCGTCATGCTGGAGTGGAGTGGCGGTGGCTCTCTCTCCGCTCCCCACGTTCACCGGGGAACACTCTCGGTCAGCAAGCTGGCCCTGCGCGCACCCCGGGACACTATTGCCGAAGTCGTGCTGGAAGCACGCTACAACTGGCCGGACAAGGTCGAAATTACCGATCTTCAGATTCGCAACGAGGGCCTCCTCCTGCAGGGACGGGCCACATGGGCAGAAGACACAATCCGGATTCCCGAGCTGCAGCTCAGGGATGAAGACGGCGTGGTTGCCAAGCTGCACGGGCACGCCCCTCTCTCCCCACGGAAGCTGAGTATCGATAAGTATTTAGGTCAGAAAGCGCCGCTCAGATTTCAGCTGGAGGGCAACGAGCTTGTTCTTTCCCGCCTTGCAAAGCTCATTCCTCTCAAGATCCCCGAGAACCTTGAAACCAGTCTGGACTACAGCCTCATTCTTGCCGGCTCTCCCGGATCACCCACTCTGGATGGCAAAATCAACGCCCGGGAAGTCCGTGTCCCCGGCCCCGGAAACCTGCCTCCGATGGCAAGCACGATCACCTTTGCCACCGAGGACCAACACCTGAATATGGACGCCTCGATTACAGAGCCGGGTGGCAGGATTCTCGACCTTGCGGCCAGCGTTCCAGTCAATTTTCTCGACTGGGTCGAGGATCCAGAGGCGTTCAAGAAGCTGCCGGTTACGGCACATGCACTCCTCGACGATTTTGCTCTCTCCCGCTTGCAAATCTTCGTACCGCAGCTCGCCGAGGCACGAGGCCACCTCGATGCAAGCATCAACCTCACCGGAACAGTCGGCACGCCTGACCTCACCGGAAGTGCCGTCCTCGATCTGGAGCACCTCCCCCTCCCCCCCGGGCTCCCTCACCGCGAGTTGCGCGACTCCAGGCTCATCGTCCGGCTCAAAGACTCCCGCACCCTGGTCGTCGATCCCACCAGCGTGATACACTGTGCTGCAGGCAGGATTGGGCTCTCCGGGATCGTCACCATGCCGGACAGGGAGCCAACCTTCGACCTCAAGCTCGACGGTCAAAGTCTCCTGGCCTGGAGAAACGACAGCTTTATCCTGCGCAACCATGCCCAGCTTTCCCTGACAGGCCCTCTCCACGCCGCCACGATCAGCGGAAACATTCAGTTGGTGGACAGCCTCTTCTTCCAAGACGTCGAACTCCTTCCCCTCGGCGTCCCCACCGAGCACGTTCCCAAGCCGCAGCTTCCAGCAATCGACCAGAACAAGGCAGACCGGATGGGTGGGCTCCCCAGGCCCTTCGCGGCCTGGAAACTCAACGTGACCATAGGCACCGAGACACCCATCCTGATTCGGAGCGGCAATTTCGCCTCCGGAGAGGTCCACGTCCGCACCCGCGTAGGCGGCACCCTGGCCAACCCCAGACCCACCGGAACGATCACCGTCCGGGACGCCTGGGCCAGACTTCCCCTTGCAGGAAAGCTCAACCTCCAGCAGGGCATCGTGACTCTCCGTCCGGACACTCCCTACGATCCCGCCCTCAATCTGCGAGGCTCCGCCACGATTGACCGCTACAACATAACCCTCAACATCTTCGGCTCTGCAAGCGCTCCCAAGTATAGTCTCTTTTCCGACCCACCGCTTCCCGAGAGTGAAATCCTCACCCTGCTCGCAACCGGCAGCACGACCGGAGATCTCGAGAACCTCAGCAGGGACGCGGCCACCATGAAGCTGGCCCAGTTCGCAACCACCTGGGTCAGGGACCGCTTCAAGAAACCCGGCAAGCCAAATACCCCGATGCAGCGCTTCCTGGTCGCCCTCGACGACATTCAGCTTAACGTCGGCGAAAACGACCCTTTCAGCGGGCGCAAGCGAAACTCCGCCACGCTCAAGCTCACCGACAAGGTCTTCCTCTCCGCAGCAGTTGATGCCACCGGCAACACCCGCGGTCTCGTAATTTTCTCCGTGAGGTTCCGCTGATCACCATGCGCCATTCCCTTCTGGTGATCCTGACCTTCCTGCCCTGCTTCCCGATGGAGGCCGCCCGGGTGAGCATTCGTGGCCTGCAATCCATTACGGAGCGCGAGGCCATCAATCTCATCAGCGGGCGTATGGAATATATTCTGGAGGGCGAGGCTTCCCGGGCCCGGGCTGATGACGCCGCCTTTCTGCTCCGCCGCCTGCTCGTCCAACGTGGCTTTCCAGATCCGCGGGTCGACTGGAGCCTCCCCGGCGAAAATCGCATTCTCCTCACCGTATCCGAGGGCCCCCGCGCCACGGTGGGCCGGGTTGTCATCGAGGGTGCGGATCCCGAACTCGGCGAGGACCTCAAGGCACAGATCCGCTCCGCACACAAGGTCCGCAGCATGGACATCGGAGAATCCACTCCCTTCCTCGTCGAGCACAACAAGGAAGCCATTCGCGATGCCGAACGACTTCTCCAGTCCCAAGGCTACTGGGACGGCAGGGTGATCCTCGAAAAGGCGGCTCCTCGCTCCGGATCGACCGATGTCGACATCTTCGTCAGGGTCACCCCCGGCACCCGCTTCGTCCTGTCTCCTCCGGAATTTGACGGACCGCAAACCGTGCATCCCGATCTTCCGGAACTGCTCACCCCCTTCCACGGGCAGTTTGCCACCGCCCCGGGCATTCGCAACCTCCGCGCCCGGGTGGAAGAGTTCTACCGTAAACGCGGTCACCAGTTCGCGGAGGTGAAGATGTTCGCTACCCACGAGAACGGGAAAACTCGACTGCGCTTCCTGCTCGATCCAGGCCCCCGCTACCGCATGGGAAAGGTCTCGGTGACTGGAACCTCGAAGGTAAAACCGCACCTCGTCCGGGACCGGTTTACCCGGCACCAGGGCA
>CAWWCX010000309.1:0-5080 GCA_963935445.1 uncultured Roseibacillus sp. | reverse complement strand
ATCTAGTACGGTCTCGTGGGCTCGGAGATGTGTATAAGAGACAGCAACTGCTCCATTCCACTCAGCAACCCGCAGGATCGGCGTCGTCCCTCCCTCCGGAGATCTCAGGAAATGAGTGACTGGTATTCCAAAGAGAAGCAAGGCCGCCGCCACACCCGTCACCCAGGCCAGCACTCGCCCTGCCCGGCTGCCTCGAGAGCTCCCCTCTTCTTCCCGTTTGATCTGCAACTCCACCTTCTCCCCGGCCTCCCGGAGGTCCGCATGGAGTCCGAGATAATGCACGTAGCGTTCCTGCGAGGCCAGATCGCTAGTGAGCAAGGTCTCCAACCGGGCAAATTCCTCCGCCGTAATGACCCTGTCGACAAGTCTGGTCAACAGCTGATCAAGCTCCTCGTGGTCAGCTTCAGGCATCGCTCCAACCTTCCTTCCTCATCGTTTCTCCAATGCACTCAAGGAGACGGTTCCTGATCTTCTCAAGGGCATAATAAAGCTTGTGCATGCTCACTCCCCTGCGTTCCGCCTCCTCCTTGACCGCGCCATGCCTGGAATACCGCAGCTGTACCCACTTGCGCTCCTGTTGATTCAGTTTGCCGAGGCAGACCTCCAGAGCCTTGCGCCGCGTTTCCATGAGGCTCACCTCGTTCTCATAGACCACGTTGAGCTGCTCCAGTAATCCATCCGAAAAGACCAGTTTCTCACGAGCCTGCCGCTGGCGCCACTTCTGCACCTCAAACCATGCAAACTTACGAGCCCACGGCACAAAGGGCCTCTCCTGATCAAACTGGCCCCACTTCTCCCAGAGTTTGACACTCACGTCCTGAAGAATCTCACCCACGTCCCCCGTCCGCGGCATCATCATGAACAGATAACGCTCTATCTCGGCCTGATGACGCGTCCAGAGACGGACAAATTCAGCACTGGGATCCATGATCACTCTCCACCTATCCTCCTCACGAATCGCCCATATTCAGAACTTTTATTTCTGTTTGGTCCTCAGCTCCCCGGAAACAAGGCGCCCCGTCTACTCAAAAAATGCCGGAACCTCGGCGACCCGGGCACCCGCGATCATCTCCTCCACATGATTTGCAAGCCGGTCAATAATCCTTTCGAGGAAGGCCTCTCCCTTCGCGGCCGTGGCAGCCGAAGGTTTCTGGTCCTCCTGATCGGCCCACATGTGGACGCGCACATTTGACGGAAAAGCGGCCAACCCGATGGACGTCTCAAACTCCTGGGCGTGGCCGGGAAGGTCCTCCGGGAGCCGCGAACCCGTTTCCAGCAATTCCTCCGCATCCTCGGCGGTGAGCACGCTCCAGTAAGGCAGGAAGTGAAGGTTCACCTGAAATTCACGCAGGAACTGATCCCAGACCGCTTCGCAGGCAGCCACGTTGCCTCCGTGCCCATTCAGGACGAGGATATTACTGAACCCAGCCATGTGCACACTGCGCACAAGATCATTGACTGCCGCCAGAAAGGTAGCCGGTCGCAGGGTAAGGCTGCCGGGGTGCCGCATGTGGTGCTCGCTGATCCCCGCCATCAGACCCTCTGCAACCAGCACCCCCGGCTGGAGACGCTCAGCCACTGCACGGGCGACATGGGTGACGCTGCGCCAGTCGTGCTCCATCGCCATGTGTTCGAGGTGTTGCTCCACCGCTGCCACCGGGATGATGCAGGCCTTCAACAAACCTCCATCCATACGTTCACGGAACTCACGGCGGGTCAGCTTCCCCAACTCAACTTCCATGCCCGGCAGCATGGGATGCCAACTGGGACAAGTCACCGTTATTCCTTCGCGGCAGTTCCGCCACACCTACTTCAACATCGAAAAACCCAATCCCCGCAGATAGGTTCTCTCCGGCGGAGCTTCCAACACACTGCCGTCCGCTTCTGACTCCCGGCGCACCTTCTCCCACTCGGGGTCAGCCAGGAACTCCTGCCAGTTCGTATCCGCCTGTTCACGATCGGAGTGGTGCAAGAGGCAGACCAGGGTGGTGGCCGACTCCGGTTGGTCAAAGGGTGTCCAATAGCCGACATTGCTGATTCCATGCTTGTCGAACAGGCGCATCGTATGCGTCCGGAACCGCTTGTTGAGAGCATCCAGTTTACCCGGTCGCGCCACGTAGGTGCGCAACTCAAAAACCCCCCCTGGTTGTCCAATGGCCACATCCTTGAAGGCCATGTAGTCGTTCTCCGTAAGGAAAATGCTCTCAGGACGATGAGAGAGAAGCCCCTGGAACTCCGGCTGATCGAGAACGTTCCTCCACTCACGGTCATTCAAGAAGTTCACCCAGTTACGATAGGCCGCATAGCGGGAGGGATGCTTGAGGAGGTAGACAAAACGGCGACGCTTCTTGGCCGGACCCTCGGTTGGAATCCAGTAGCCAACGGATTCCAGCCCATGTTTCCGGAACAGGCGATCGGTGTGCTCCCGGAAACGCCGGATCAAGGCACCATGTCTTCCCTCGTTGGCGGAGTAGATGCGCAACTCATACAGCGGCCCCTCCGAGAGGCGTGGTGATCGCAGCGAGGGAAGGGCCTCCGGCCGGGTCGACCGCCCCTTCTCGTGCCCCAGCGCCACCTCCACGGGCGCTTCATAAATCCAAGCCATGTCGTCCGAGATCTTTCGGCTCGCGTCGTGGCCACCTACATAGAGCGCTCCATCCTGAAACGGGGAGAGGCAGAACGTCCGGGGCGAGACCAGGACCGGCATGCCGGGAGCGAAGGAATTGTTGACCTCCATCACTTCGTAGGTCCGGTCTGCCCGTCGCACCGCATACATCGCCCCTGCGTAGAGCGCGCTTCCCTTCCAGCGCAACTCGTTCTTTCCCCGGATGTTTCCCTGGAATCCGATCAGGTGCACGAGCTCCCCGGTGGCCGGGTCAACTACCGGATACATCATATTGTGTGCCCCCAGGGTGTACGTTACTTCCAGTCCGAGGCTGTCGCTCATCAGGTCGATCACGCGCACTTCATCATGCAGCGTGAAGCCCCCCTTCCCATCGGGATCCATCCGCTTGATCTGGCTCGGGGAATGGTCCCCCGGAGCCCACAGAAACAGCAGCGATTCCCCATCGCCGTCCGGATGTGCCAACGCCGTCAACCCCCGGATACCCCCCACGTCCGTATCGGTATCCTCGTGGAGGTCGAGCACCTTCCGGTAACCGGCCTGTTCGCCATCCATCCGCTGGTAGATGGCCCCCCCCTCTGAAAAATAAAGTGATCCGTTTGCCCTCGTCATTCCGAGCGGCCGGGTGCGAAAGCTCCCTTCCTCCAAAAAAGGAAACTCAAGATGCCGGTTCCACCGAATTCCTCCCTCCGCCGCCTCATCGTAGACCCCGGACACGATTCCCGGATTGCCCAGAGACAGGAACAGCCTCTCGATTCCCGTGACCTTGTCCCGATGCACCTCCATGTCGCGGGGCACCCAGCGAACGCCACCGGCACTGGATCCATGGCGCACCAGACTGTGGCTCCACGTGCCGTTCTCGTCGTCCCGGACCCAGACGGACACGGCCCCTCCCCGCTCGAAGTTCGCTCCCGCTGCCATCACCAGCAGGTTGCGGGGACTGGCCAGCAGGGCACCTGCTCCGTCCCGGGTAAAGGTCACCGACTTCAGGACATTCCCCTTCATGTAGTCCAAACCGAGTCCATTGGACTGTCCCGTGTCGAGGTCAACCTGCCATTGCCCCCCGGCGGCATCCAGCCGGAGAACCTGCGCACTCTGCTTCCGCCCCTCAGGGGGGATCACCCAGCGCGCATCCACCCAGTAGCCATTAGCGGCATAGAGTTTGCCCTGGTGGGCAACCAGATGCATGATTTCGGACCCTCCGGCATACGCCCCGGAGCGGTCAAGATACCCCGCATCGTAACTCTGCCTCCATGCCGGGGCTTGAGCCCATGCTTGCAGGATGAAAAACCCGCCAAGGGTGGCCGCGATAGTGATCAGTAGTCGCATGATTCCAAAGTCTTTACAAAGATCCTTCCTCTCCCTTCCAACGTTTCAATCAAGACGCAAACCCCCAGTCGCGATCCACTCTCTCTGCAGGAGCAGGCTCAAGCCAGAGTGCTTGGGGAACATCACTCGACGTGATTGTGCAGATCAGCTCCGCGGTGAAAATGAATTTTGCGCAGCCGGGTCAAGCGATACCCCCTCCAGGGGCCAGGAGGGCCTCCCCACGGTCCAATTCCGGCTTACGATTCGAATGATTATTCACAACCCTGGCAGATTCTGCGCCTTGTCCACCGGCCATTCCCCATCCAACCTGCCTGCGTGCGCCGTACTCGACTCCTCGCCACCCTCGGTCCCACCACTGAATCCCTCGATGCCATTCGCGCCCTCGTGCACGCCGGCGCAGACACCTTCCGACTCAACATGAGCCACGCCTCTCATGAGTGGGCCCGCCAGGTAGCCGCTCATGTCCGGGAAGCCTCCATCGATGCCCCCAGGGCCCGCACGGTCGGCCTCCTCTTCGACTTACAGGGGCCCTCCATCCGTACCGGAACCCTCGCGGAGCCCTTCACCCTCGCAAAAGGAGACCAGGTCGAGTTCCGGCACCGTGGCAGCGAAGCAGCGATTCCCTATTCTACAACCGTCAACTACAACAGTCTGGTTAACGATGTCAGCGAGGGCGACACCCTCCTTGTTGATAACGGCGCCATGATCATGAAGATCGAGAACGTCACGGAAGATCGCATCACCTGCCAAGTGCGCACCAACGGCAAACTCGGCTCCCGGCGGCACATCAACCTTCCGGGCGTGCGCCTCAATCTGCCAGCTCTCACCGACAAGGACCGTGAGGATATCGAGCTCGCCACCGAGTGCGGAGCTGATTTCATTGCCGGATCCTTCGTCCGGGATGCCGATCACGTCAACGAGCTGCGGGCCGAGATCGAACAGGCAGGCGGCAGTGCCCAGATCGTCGCCAAGCTTGAAGACCAGGAGGCCATCAAGAACCTCGACGACATCATCCACGCTTCCGATCTCATCATGGTGGCCCGGGGAGATCTCGGGATCGAGGTTCACATCGAGGAACTTCCCCTGTCTCTTATACACATCTCCGAGCCCACGAGACCGTACTAGATC
>CAWWCX010000308.1:0-5095 GCA_963935445.1 uncultured Roseibacillus sp. | reverse complement strand
GCCCAGCGTGGATTGAAGGAGATTCCCAATCCGGACGTGAAGGTTCAGGAAGCAGGCTTCAAGTTGCCGGCGGGAGCGAAGATCAATCTCTTTGCCTCCGACCCCCAGATTACGAAGCCGATTCACATGAACTGGGATGGGCAGGGTCGACTCTGGGTGGTGGGCAGTCCCCTCTACCCGCACATCAAGCCAGGGGAAGAGGAAACGGACCGGCTCTATGTCCTTGAGGATACCAACGGCGACGGGATCGCGAACAAGGTGAGTGAGTTTGCGGCGAACCTGCACATTCCGACTGCGGTTTTGCCCGGAGATGGAGGGGTCTACGTGGCAAATTCCACGGAGATGATTTTCCTGCGGGATAACGATGGAGACGGCAGGAGCGATGAGCGACGGATTGTTCTCTCCGGGTTTGGGACGGAGGATACCCACCATCTTCTGCACACCTTCCGCTGGGGGCCGGCGGGGCATCTCTGGATGAACCAGTCGATCTATATTCACAGTCATGTGGAGACTCCTTACGGGGTGCGCCGGCTTCTGGGAGGAGGGATGTGGCACTTCCGCCCCGAGACCGGGCGGCTGGAAGTCTTCATGAAGGGCCTGGTCAATTCCTGGGGTCATATCCTCGACGACTGGGGCCAGAGTTTCATGACCGATGGAGCCGGCGGTGATGGGATCAATTACGTCTTTCCCCGGTTTGTGGGGGTCACCTCCCCGGGGGCCTCGAGGGTCCTGCGCGGATTGAATCCCGGTCAGCCGAAGCACTGTGGCCTGGAGATCGTGACCGGCCGTCACGTTCCGGAGGACTGGGTGGGGACACTGCTTGCCCCGGACTTCCGTGGGCACCGGATCAATCGTTTTCGCCTCACCGACAGGGAGGGAGGCTATGTGTCCACCAAGATCGAGGACCTGGTCTCCTCCACCCACCGGGCCTTCCGCCCCATTGACGTCAAGATGGGTCCGGATGGAGCGATCTATATTGCGGATTGGTATAACCCGATCATTCAACATGGGGAGGTCGACTTCCGGGACGCGCGACGAGATCACACCCACGGACGCATCTGGCGGGTCAGTTTTCCCGGGCGGCCCTTGGTGCCGAAACCCGCGATCGAGGATGCGCCCCCTGCCGAACTGGTGTCCTTCCTGGATTCCCCGGAAGGATTGACCCGGACGCTGGCGGCGGCCGAGCTGCGCCAGCGGCAGGCGAAGGAAATCATGCCACTACTCGAGAAGTGGCACGCCTCGCTCAAGGAGGGAGAAGACCTGCGCAAACTACGGGCGATCTGGGGGTCGCAGGCAGTTGGAGCTCTCAGGCGGGACTGGGCGGAAAAGCTGGCGGCCTCATCGAATCACAAGGCGAGGGCCGGGGCGTTGCGGGCGCTTTACTACGCTGCAGGCGAAGAGGAGACCTCTCGAGCTCTGTTGGAAAAAGCGGTGGAAGATCCGAATTCCCAGGTGCGCCTGTGGGCAGTGAGCGTGCTTGCCCAGTTGCCATGGGCGGACACAGTGCCCCTGGCTTTGCGGGCTCTGGAGAAGAAAGGTGCCGACAAGTATCTCGATTTCGCGGTCTGGTCGATCTGTCGCGAACACGCCGGGCGCTGGGTTCCAGTGGCACGGGAACGCAATCCTTTTCGTTACACGTGGCAACTCTTCTTTGCTGGCAAGGCTCTCAAGCAGCCGATTGGCATCGAGCACGTGCTCAAGTCGCTGGCAGAGGGAGAGTTCGAGACCGAGGCCCAGCTTGACGAGGTGATCAGCTGGATCGCGAATGTCGGGGAGGGAAGCCACTTGGAAGTGCTGTTCTCCGCAGCACTTGGCGAGGGGGTGCCGGAGGTCCGTCAGGTCAGGATCTTGCGTGGCCTGCGGGATGCGGCCCGCCTGCGGAAGCAGAGACCGGCCGGAGATCTGGGCAGGCTCAATCGCTTTCTCGAGACTGGGCGCGGGGCGGTCTTTTCGGAAGCTGCGGCGCTGGCCGGGATGTGGAAGCTGGAAGGGGCCCGGGCCTCTCTTGAAATGGCTTTCCTTGGTGAGGAAGCAGGCTCCTCGAACGCAGCCCTGGAGGGTTTGCGGGCACTTGGCGGAGCGAAGACCAGGCAGTTTTTTACAACGACGGCACGGGATGCGGGGCTTGAGTTCGGCAAGCGTCGCCGGGCGGTGGTAGGGCAGACCCGGCTAGATCCCAGGGCTGGGGCGGAGTTGGCGGTCGCCCTTCTCCAAGGTGCGCGGGGGGAGGAGGATGTTCAGGTGATCGTGGATGCTTTTCTTGCAAACAAGAGCGGTCCGCCTGCGCTGGCCGCAGTGCTTAACCGGCCGGGCTCCAGGATGAAACCCCGGATGGCGCTGGTGGGATTGAATCGCGCCAGCAGTTCGGCCAACAAGTCGGAGGCCCTCATCAAGGCCTTCCGGGAGGCGGGAAGCCTGAAGCCGATGAAGCTCAAGCTCACCACGGCCGAGATGGAGTCCATGATGGAGAAGGTGGCAACACAGGGTGATGCTGCGCGGGGCGAACAGGCCTACCGGCGGGCGGGAATGCAGTGCATTGTATGCCATGCGATCGGAGGAGCCGGTGGAATTATCGGGCCGGACCTGGTCAGTATCGGGGCGAGTGCCCCGGTCGATTATCTGATCGAGTCGATGTTGGAGCCGAGCAAGAAGATCAAGGAAGGCTATCATACCGCGGTGGTGACCACGAGAGGCGGTGACGTTGTGGCGGGTGCGATCGCGAGGCAGGACGACACCGAGATCGTGGTGCGGGACGCAGGGGGTCTCGAGACCAGGGTGCCTAAGAAGGAAGTGGCCAGCACAAGCGTGAGCCCGGTATCGCTCATGCCGGTGGGGCTTACGGCCCAATTGCGTGAGGACGAATTCGTGGACTTGATTCGCTTTCTCTCCGAGCTGGGGAAGGAAGGCCCCTACAAGACGACCGCCCAGCGCTTTGTGCGCAATTGGGAAGTTCTCCAGCCGCACGAACGCACTCGTGATGCGATCGGCCATTATGGAAAGAAGATTTTCGTGGAGAAGAATGAAGATTACCAGTGGACGCCGCTTGTAGCGCGGGTCAATGGCACTCTCCCCGCGGAGGATCTGCCCAGGGTAGCGGGGAGGGGCAAGAATCGGTATGGAGTGGCCCGGTTCCGCTTACGAGTGAACGAGGCCGGCAGGGTGTCGTTCAGGTTGAATGGTCAGTTGAGTGCGCTGACGGTTTTTGTTGATGAGACGGAGACTGACAGCCCAAAGGAGGGGCACAGCGGGGTGGTGGAGATCAATCGCCAGCAGGGAATCAGCACCGTAACGGTGGTGGGACTCCTCGGAGGAGAGATGGAGGAGTTCTCACTCGAATTGCTTGGTGAGCCGGGTGCTATTGAGCGAGTGCCCTAGGGTGCGGATTCGGTGTTTGCGCGCTTGGGCGAGATCGCTTCCCTGCGGGAAACAGACGGCCCTTCCAGGGAAGAGAAGACAACCAAGGACAAAAGCGCAGGAGGAGGGCGTTGATCCGCACTGGCTCTGCGTGCAAGACCTGTAAGGGCAGGCCCCCCATTGGTGAAAGGAAAGGCGGCGGTTACAGCCGGGGCTGTGCCGCAGGGTTTCAAACCCATGAAGCCCGGAGCAGGCGCAGCATGCTCAACGGGGGACTCCGGAGCCCTATTCCTCCGGGGCTGGATTTCCCGCGCCCGGTCTGCGCAGGGTCATGATGCCGTGGTCACCCTTGTCGGACTTGTAGGAGGCATCGAACACTTTGTCGCTGACGCGGCCATTCAGGGAATGGGTGCCAAAGAGCTTGGGGAGTGCCATCTCGCCCTTGACCAGGTAAGAGCCGTCCGGGTTCTTCTGTATCGGCAGGGTGTGCACATAGTTGCCGAATTCGAGAACTCCCCAGCCCGCCCGATAGCGAAAATCGTAGATGCCCGGTTTGCCCGGGGTGGGGGTGACAATGCACCAGAGAGGGCCCTCGTGCCCGTTCCAGTTGCTTTTCCAAGTCCCCTTCCATGGACCGGTAAGATCCCCGGGGTTGCCCTCCGCGGCGGCCTTGGCGACCGCTTTGTCGAAGCGGGCATGGTAGCTCAGGCAGGAGGGAAGGCTGAACAGGCAGCCGAGCAGGAAGAGGGTGCGGCAAATTCGTGAGGCCATGCCGTAGGTTTGGGGATCTGGGCAGGGCCCCGGCCCGGGATATCCCGGGCCTGAGGCCGTGACCGTGAAACGGATCAGATCTTGGGCTCCCAGCCCGGACGGTAGTCCCGCTTAACGAGCTTGGAGGCTTCCTCGTTGTCCTTGGACTTCATGTTCGGGCCGTCCCACTCGATGGGCCGTCCCTCCCCGATCTGCTGGGCAAGGCAGCCAAGCAGGATGACCTCGTTGAGGTAAGCAGCGATCTCGAAGCTCGAGTAGGCTGGCTTGCTGGGATCCTTCATCATTTCGAACCACTCCTTCACGTGGCCCGGAGAGCGCGGGATGACCTTGGGAACGTCCTTGCAGGCCGGGTGGTTGTTGATGTTGGTGTAGCTCTTTTCTCCCTTGCGCATCAGGAAGACATTCTGACCGTAGTCGTCGGGAGAGTAGATTTCACCCTCGGTGCCCTTGATCAGGCAGCAGCTTGCGGGAAGCTTATTGCCCTGGTTTGCAACCAGATTGGCAGTAATATCGCTGTAGGGGCGGATGGGAGCCTGGCGATCGCGGGGATTTCCATCATACCACCAGAACTTCATGGCTGGCCAGTCCTCGCGGGCAGGGAAGTCGAAACGAACCCGGGAGCTAAGCGGAAAGGTCTCCTTGTAGGGGCGGGAGGCGACCTCGCACTCGATACGATCAGGGTAGCCCAGCTTGAGGGCCCGGAATGGCATGTTGACAGTGTGGCAGGCCATGTCTCCGAGAGCCCCGGTGCCGAAATCAAACCATCCGCGCCATTTGAAGGTATGGTAAACGCCAGCCTTGTAGGGGCGAGGCAGGGCGGGTCCAAGCCACAGATCCCAGTCGAGGTGGGCGGGAACCTGGTCCGAGCCTTTCGGGCGGTCGACGCCCTGTGGCCACACGGGACGGTTGGTCCAGACATGAAGCTCTGTCTCTTATACACATCTGACGCTGCCGACGATATGCAGTGTGT
>CAWWCX010000307.1:0-5120 GCA_963935445.1 uncultured Roseibacillus sp. | reverse complement strand
CTGAAAAATATCCCTCTGCGTTCTTTAATTATTTGTTTGACCTGCCTGTTCTATGACTAAGCTTTTGCGGCATGGCAAAACCCAAGAAACAAGCGAAGGCTCGTAAGCAGGCCAAGCGCTACTCCCCCACCCAGAAGAAAAAGATCCTCGACTTTATCGCGGAGGCTGGCCGGGGAGGTCAAACCAAGGCGGTCGCCAAGTTCGGCGTCACCGCGGCAACGATCAGTTCCTGGCGAAAGAAAGCCCTCGGAGCCGTCAAGGCGCGTCCGGCCGCCAAGGCCTCAAAAGGTCCTCGCGTCTCAGGACATTCCAAGGAATTGCGGGCCATCGAGGAACTGAGGCAACTTCTCCAGGACATCGAGAGCACTGAGAAAAAGCTCAGCGCTCTCAAGGCGTCTTATAAGAAAGCGAAAGCCAAGCTCTAGCCGGAAGGAAACGGCTGACACGAGGACAGTCGTTATATCCTGGTCACGAGGTCACCAGGTCCTCGGTATGACTAGCGGGCATCGTTGCGGACGGCAGAGTGAACTTCTTTGCCCCTCGCGAAAGATCAGCCCGTAAGTGATCAGGGCCGTGCAAGCGATCTGCCCTTCCACCCGAAGGGCGGCGTTTCACGGCCCATGACGGGGCGGACTTCTGTCCGGGGCTACTCACCCGGAGCCAGGGAGTCATTCGCCCCCTCCCCTTCCCCCAAACAAGTCGCGTAGGCTCTCGAGGTCGTCGCCGGATCCCCGGGGCATGGCTTCGGAACATCCGGGCGTCTCCGCGTCCCCTCAGGGAAGAACCGGCCCGATGGACTCTATGCTCCAATACTGCTCTTCGTCCGCGATCAGGAGGCTCTGGTCGATAGCTGCATCCCGTGGGTATCCATACTCCCGATCCCAGGTCACTTCGATGGAAGCCGCTCCCCGGCGCCAGGCGTCGCCAATCCTGTCGAAAAGGCCATCAATGCTCTCATAAAGGGGCGGCTCCTCAAAGAATGGCGGAAAGGCTTCCTCTCTCTTGTAGGAAGATACGGCCCCGTCCACCACGTCGACCGTTCCCCGCCAGAAAATCATGGTGCTCCACCGGAACTCGTAGCGGTAACTTGTGAGTCCCGAGGCTCGCCAGAGGGAACGCGCCGCAAGGTAATCCCGATAGAAGGGATCCACTTCCACATACTCCACGGCCCGGAACAGGCCGCGCCGGGCATGGCGCACGGGAAGAGCTGAGGGGGTCACCTCCAGTAGCCACGGCCCACCCAGAACTCCCGGGGGTTCCAGGAAAAGGGTGTCCTGCCAATGCATTCCATCTTCCGAGAACTGCAGAAGCCACCCTCCGGCATCCTGCGCTCCAGAGACCTCGAAGGCGAAGGCGGTCCCGGTCCAGCCTATCCTCAGGGAGACCTTCTCTGCTGCGGAGGACTGGTTCCAAGACGCAAAGACCACGGCTCCCACGGCAAGGAACAACACACCAAGGGCTCTCCGGTAACACATGAAATTGCAGCAGGTCTGAATCAGCAGGAGACTACTCTGATCCCTCCCCGGGCTCAACCCTTCGGACCAGGCCCCCCGATCGAGCGAGACGGAAAGACCCGACCCGGCAAAATAGGCCTTAAAATATCAATTTCATGTCATAAGCTTCGCCCATGAATCTTGACGAACTCCAACGCGCCTTTCGTCACGAGGGCGGACTCTCCCGGAGGCTCTTTCTCGCTTACGCCGCTTCCCTTTCCTCGGTCCCCCTTCTGAGTCGCTACGCCTCCGCCGCACAGCCTCACAACTTCGACAGCGACCCCTTCACCTGCGGCGTTGCCTCCGGCGACCCCGACCACGAGAGCGTTGTCCTGTGGACCCGGCTCGCCCCCAGGCCCCTTGAGCCCGGCGGCGGCATGCCAAGAGCTGCTGTCGAGGTTCATTGGGAACTCGCCGAGGACAGCGCTTTCAGGAAGGTCGTCCAGTCCGGCAAGGTGAATGCCACCCCCGAGCTGGGCCACTCCGTTCATGTCGAACCCCGGGGCTTAAAGTCCGATCACTGGTATCATTATCGCTTCAAGTCAGGTGGGGCCACGTCCCGGACCGGTCGCACGCGCACCTTTCCCTCCCCCGGGTCTTCCCCGGCCAAACTCCGCTTTGCGGTCACGTCCTGCCAGAATTTCGAACAAGGCCTCTTCACTGCCTACCAGCAGATGGCAGCCGACACCCCGGACCTCGTCTTCCACCTCGGCGATTACATTTACGAATACTCGGGGCGGGATGGACGTGTCCGGAAGCATCACGGACCGGAAATCGAAACACTCGACCACTACCGTTCCCGATACGCCCAGTATCGAGGCGACAAGGACCTCCAGGACATGCATGCGGCCTGCCCTTGGCTGGTCACCTGGGACGACCACGAGTTCGACAACAACTGCGCCAACGACATCTCCGAAGAGAAACATGTCAAGCCAGCCGATTTCCTGGTGCGTCGGGCTAATGCCTACCAGGCCTACTACGAGATGATGCCACTTCGCGCCTCATCCCTGCCCGTAGGGCCCCGGATGTCCCTCTATCGCCGGGGCCATTTCGGGAGCCTCGCTGAATTCTTTGTCCTCGATACCCGCCAGTATCGCAGCGATCAGCCGAACGGCGACCGCAAGAGCCCTCTCAATGCCGCCGCCCTCAATCCACGCAACACCCTCCTCGGTCTCGACCAGCGCAAATGGCTGTTCGATTCCCTCTCCTCCTCCCGGGGCACCTGGAACATCCTTGCCCAGCAGGTCATGATGGCCCTCGCCGATCGCGCCACGCCCGATTCTCCCGCGATCTATTCCATGGACCAATGGCCAGGGTATGCGCACGAACGCCAGCTCCTCCTCAAGCATCTTCGGGATCAAAAAACCAGTAACCCCGTCGTGCTCACCGGAGACATTCACTCCAACTGGGCCAACGAATTGCGCGTTGATGACTTCAAGCCCGAACAGGAAATCATCGCCACCGAGTTTGTCGCAACCTCTCTGGCCAGTGGCGGCAACGGCACTTCCAGCACCAAGGGTCTCGACGAATACCTCGCCCGAAACCCCTGCACGAGGTTCTTCAACCGCGAACGCGGCTACATCCTCTGCGACGTTACCCAGAAGACCTACACCGCCGACTACAAGGTGATTGACGAGGTTCTCAAGCCCGGGGGCAAAACCAGCTCCCGCGCCCGGTTCACGGTCGAAGCCGGCACGCCGAAGATTCACCCGGCCTGAGGGCGGGGTCCCCTGCCACGGATCGTCGTTCCCTTCCCTGCCGTCCGTTGTTCACTCTGAACCCGAGAACAACGGCTGCGCCTGCGGATTTCGCTTTCACCTGAGAGTTCTTCGCGGGGCTTCCTCCCCGCCATGGCCAACCATTCGTCGGTCAGGAAGCGAACTTCACACCCTGATCCTTCCGCCACGATGATCCGTGACGTGCTCACGAACTTTTATTTGCAATCCATTTTTCCCACCACTTCTGAATAAACAAGACGGTGAAAACTGTTCACATACCAGGCGACTTACGAAGAGACTGAGATTCAGAAAGTCGCTACGGAGCGACCCGAAGTTATCTACATACTCACAGGACGGAGTTCTTCACAACTGTTGCAGAATCACCCTCTGAGGAGGAGGACCACCACTTAAGGCTCCTGAAACAACGCGTATCCTCTTGCTCACACAGCCTCTGGCACTCTCGATGGCAGAGCTAGTCTAGAACCTTGATGCGTCTGGCTCAACGCGCGCGTGAGAGGTCCTGGTCGGCATGCCATCACCATGAATCCTCGAAAGAAGGCACCTTCAGGCTCGCTCTCCTACAGCACAGATTCTCCCCTCTGGTGCAGAATCTGTGCCCTCGTCCTCGCTTCAATTCTTCCTTTCACCACCGCGACGGGAGCGACGCAGGTCTGGATTCCCGGGTCTGTAGACTGGGACACTGATCCCGCCTCGTTGAACTGGGACACTCCCCCGTCTGACGGCATTGGCGAGCCTTGGACAAACGGCAATAACGCCCTCTTTGATTTTGGTACTGGTATCGTGATTGTCGGTGCCCCTGGCGTGGAAGCCTCTTCCATCACGATGCTGAGCCCCACAACCATCGACGGAGCACCCCTCACTCTCGTTGGTCCGGCCCGTATCGATGTCTCCCCCGGCATAACTGGCACCTTCGATTCCCAGATTGCCGGATCCGGTGGTTTGCAGGTGGGCACCTCCCTCCCGGGCAGGGTAATTCTTCGCGCCGAAAACATCTACACGGGAACTACGACCGTCACGGGGAATGCATGGCTTGGGCTTGAATCAGATAATGCCCTTGGCTCCACCGCCGAAGGCACCACCGTAGAGTCTGGATCCACGCTGGCGCTCGGAAACATCGAGGTCGGAAACGAGCCGATCGCTCTCTCAGGCCCGGGGAACCCTGCGAGCTACGGCGCCATTCATGTAAACAATGGATTGAGCCCCATCCTCAATGGAAACGTGACCAACAACGGAAACGCAACCATCGGGTCTGCCGGGGTCCTGACCCTCCGGGGCACCTCGGACCTCGGGGCGACCGGGGATCAGCTGACCCTGAACGCTCTTCCGGGGGGAGCCATCCTGCATAATGGCAGCATTACAGGGAACGGGTCCCTCGTTCTCTCCGGGGGAGGCTCGGTGTTACTCAGCGCCGCCAATACCTACCAGGGGACCACCACCATCACGAATGGCACGGAAGTCGCGGCGGGAGCAGCCAACGTTCTGCCGACTGCCAATGGAAGAACGCGGCTCCTGATGGATACCGCCGGCACGGGTGGCTCTCGTCTGGACCTCTCCGCAGTCAGCCAGGCCGTCTCTTCGCTCACAAGCGGCGCCTCCTCCGAAATTCTTCTCGGAGCTAACGGCCTCATCATCGGAAACGGAACTGGCACCAATACCCCGGGAGATCCCCCCGGAGAATTTGAGGGTGTCATCAGAGGCCCGGGGGGCATCACCAAGGATGGGGCCAGCCTCCAGGAACTCTCCGGGCCGAACACCTACGAGGGAACGACCACCATTCTGGCGGGAGTGCTGCGCATCGCCAATCCATCCGGTCTCGGATCGACACTCAGCGGTAGCAGCGTGGCGGATGGAGCCTCTCTCGTCGTAGCCGGTGTTACTATCGCCGGCG
>CAWWCX010000306.1:0-5171 GCA_963935445.1 uncultured Roseibacillus sp. | reverse complement strand
GATCGCCTCAACCAGGCCCTCGATTGTACTCTTGCTCGCCTCGATGGCCGGTTCGAGACCCGCTTCGCGCAACTTCGCGCTGGTCACGGGACCGATGCTCGCAGCCTTGCACCCCTCCGGCCAGGGCAACCCCAGGGCAAAGAAATTCTCTACCGTTGACCCGCTCGTGAAGGTGATCACATCCGCTCCTTCCTCGGACAGCCGGGCAACCGCCCCGGTTGGATCCCCTTCTTCCGGGACAGTCCGGTAGGCAATGCACCGATCGACAATCGCTCCCTGCTTCATCAATTCCTCGTAGACAATATCCCTCGTGTCCTCTGCCTTCACCCAGAGCACGGTCTGACTCTCGATGTGCTCCTTGCTGAAGGCTTCCACAAGCCCCTCCGCCACGAACTTCTCAGGAAGAAGATCAGTCGCGAAACGATACTCCGCGATTTTCTTTGCCGTGCTGGGACCAATCGCAGCAATCCTCGGCTTACCAAAACTCCGCGCGTCCTCATAGGCCGCAAAGAACGCCTCGAAGAATCGTTCCACGCCGTTCGGACTGGTGAACACCACCCAGTCGTAGGTGTGCACATCAGCAACCAGTCGTGAGAACCCTGTGCGGTCTTTCGGCTGTTCAATGCGAATGGTGGGCAACTCCACCACATCGGCCCCCAGTTCCCGCAACTGGAGACTCAGCTCCCCGGCCTGTTCCCGGGTCCGGGTGACCACCACCCGCTGCCCGAACAATGGCCGCGATTCAAACCAGTTGATCTTCTCCCTCTCCTTCACCACGTCGCCGAGGACGGCCACTGCCGGGGACTTGAACTGTGCCTTCTCCGCGATATCGGCCATGGTGGCAAGAGTCCCTACAATCGTGCGCTGTCGGCCCGTGCTTGCCCACCGCGTCAGGGCCATCGGCGTATCCGGGTCAGCCCCGTTCTTGATCAAGGTCGACGTGATTTCACCGAGACGTGAGATTCCCATCAGGAACACCCGCGTTCCGTCTGCCCGGGCAAGCTTGGCATAATCAAGACTGGTTTCCTCCTTGGTAGGGTCTTCGTGTCCCGTGAAGATGGTGAGCTGGGAGCAGTGGTCCCGGTGGGTTACCGGAATACCGGCGTAGGCCGCCCCCCCGATCGCCGAGGAAATTCCCGGGACAATTTCAAAGGGAACGCCGGCCTCCGCCAATTCGGCGGCCTCCTCACCACCCCGCCCGAAGATCATGGGGTCCCCTCCCTTCAGTCGCACGACGGTCCTGCCTTCCTGTGCCTTCTCCACGATGAGAGCATTAATTCCCTCCTGGGGGATGGCGTGGTCAGCAGCCCTCTTTCC
Organism: uncultured Roseibacillus sp.; assembly: GCA_963935445.1. Classification (GTDB taxonomy): domain Bacteria; phylum Verrucomicrobiota; class Verrucomicrobiia; order Verrucomicrobiales; family Akkermansiaceae; genus Roseibacillus_B. The sequence goes on along the minus strand of CAWWCX010000306.1, from coordinate 3,854 downwards.
CGCATAGATCTTCTCGCACTTCCCGGGAACCCACTGGAGAAACTCCGGGCTGCTCAGCGCATCGTAGATAAGTACATCCGCCTTGGCGAGACACTCCCGCCCCTTCACCGTAAGCAATCCGGGGTCTCCCGGGCCTGCGCCAACCAGATAACATTTGCCCGTCATCATTCTGAACATTCAACCTCGTGTCATTTCTGAAAGCAGCCTGCTCACCAGAGCATCGGAATCCTCCTTCTCTCCCCGAACCTCGCCCATCAGCGGCTCGGGCTCACCATCCTCAAAGACGACCGCCTTGATCCTGAGCTCGGCACCCACAACTCCGGTAACCACCCCAACCGGAGTTTCGCAGCCCGCACCCAGCAACTCCAGGAACTTCCGCTCTGCACCAACCCGCACCATCGTCTCCGGGTCATTGACCGGCCCCACAAGCTGATGAGCCAGCTCATCGCCGGCTCGAACCTCAAGGGCCACGGCGCCCTGGCCAGCCGCGGGAGGAAACTCCTCCACATTGAGAACATCTGCATGGGCGGCCCGTCCCTCACTGACCACTTTTCCTTCCTTCAGCAGGCCCAGCCTGCGCAATCCGGCCTCTGCCAGCAGGATGCCGTCCAGCTCGCTGTTCTCATGCAGCTTCCTGATCCTTGTGGGAACATTGCCGCGGATGTCGACCACCCGCAGGTCAGGACGCAACCACTGGAGCAGACGCTGACGCCGAACGGAACTGGTAGCTACCGTAGCCCCGTCCGGCAGGCCTCCCAGACCCCCTTCATGGCCGGTGAGCAACACGTCGGCGATGGGTGCGCGCGGAAGAACCGCCGCAACTGCAAAGCCATCCTCCAGCACGCTTGGCATATCCTTCATGCTGTGCACCGCCACGTCGACCTCTCCGTCCTCCAGAGCCACCTCAAGCTCCTTGATGAACACACCCTTGTCCAGATGCTCCGCATGGGCCACCTCGCTGAGGGGCACATCCGTCCGCCGGTCTCCGGTCGTCCGGATAATCCTGCGTTCGACCTCGAGGTCCGGCCACGCCTCCTTGAGCGCCGCCTCAGTCATCTCCGCCTGCGCCAGCGCAAGCGCACTGCCACGTGTCCCCAACACAAGCCTTCTCTGACCAACCCTCTCGCTCACGGTTCCAACAATCCACTCCTGGCCAGTTCCTGGTCAATGATCCTCTCACAAAGCTGGATCTGCTCCACCCTCCGGCCCTTCGCTTCCTTGGCGCTCTCCTGCAGGGTGTCGATGTCGTAGAGATAAACCTCCTCAATGTCGCCAACGGCGGCATCAATGTCGCGTGGCACGGCAATGTCGATGAAGAAGAGCGGGCGGAATTTGCGCACGCTGCGGACAGCCTCCACGTGGAAGGGCATGACTACTGAGTGAGGGGAGGCGGTGGCGGAAATGACCACATCGACGCCTGCCAGAACGGGTTGCCATTCATCAAACTTCACAGCCTTCCCGCCCATTTCCTCAGCGAGCTGTTCGGCGCGGTCAAAGGAGCGGTTGGTCACGAATACAGTGGAAGCGCCCCGGGACATCAGGGCTTGGGCGGTTTGGCGGCTGGTATCGCCGGCGCCGATGACAATCACCCGGCTATCCTTGAGATGGCCAAAAATCTTTTCGGCCAGATCCACCGCAACACTGGCCACCGATGTGGAACCGATTTGGATATTGGTATAGGTCCGCACCTTCTTTCCCACACCAAAAGCCTTCTGGAAAAGCTTGTTCAAGGTGCGTCCCGTGCTGTCGCCTTCAAGGGCCGCCTGGTAAGCCTTCTTGACCTGCCCGAAAATCTCCGTTTCCCCCAGAACCATGGAGTCGAGTCCAGACACCACGCGACACAAATGACGGGCCGCCTCCGCATCCCGCCTCTCATAGAGGTGCTCCTCCCGAAGTGGCTCCCCCGCATGAGACTGCAGGAAAGAGCGAAGCAGGGCACACGCCGTCCGCCCATTCTCCGCTGCCGCATAGTATTCCGTCCGGTTGCAGGTTGAGAGCACCACCCCTTCCTCAATTCCATCGATTTCACACAAGCGCCCTCCTTCCTCGCCCAGTCGCCCCTCGGAAACCGCAAAACGCTCCCGCACCCCGACGGGAGCAGTCTGGTGATTGAGACCAAGACAGACAATGTCCATTGCTTTACACGGAAGCGAAGACAAGCAGGGAAAGAACGAAGAGAACAATCACGCTGCTTGCAAGGCGCCGGGGAGTGATTCCCCGATAGAGATGCACGGAAATAAGAGTCAGATACGCCAGCCAGGTCACCACCGCCGCCACCAGATGAGTAACCGACAATTTTTCCTGCTCCATCAGGAAGGCCGTCGCAATACCGACCGTGAGGATGCCCGCACCCAGCATGGTGAGGCGCACCACCGAGTGCAGGAGTGAACGCACTGGCGGAAGGTTGCGGAAAAGCGAAGAACTGAGTTGCTGGTTCTTGAGCTTTTTGTTGAGGACAAGGAACATGAGTGCCGCCACCGCCCCGAGCGCGAAAGCCCCGTAAGACAGCACCGAAAAGGCAGCGTGAGCCTCCCCCCAGGGGTCCACCTTCTCAACCTTCACAGGCTCGCTTTCCATCATTCCGGGCACAAGGGCGATCGCCTGGAAAACGACCACCACCGGGGCAGTGAAAAGGCCGAGAAGAGAAATCCGGTAGGTGGGTCCCACCACAAGGTAAAAGAGCACGAGGGACCAAGCCAGGAACGCGAGGATCTCCCCGTAGTCACCGAGGGGGCACTTGCCCCGCAACTCCCCCCGGATCCCGAGCATGCCAAGCTGACACGCAAAGGCCAGCACCATGCATAGCAAGGTCCATGGGTGGCGCGTGCCCGCCCGCACTGCATGCAACCCCAGAGCCCCGCCGATAACGACGAGCACGGTTGCCGCTGCAAGAAACCACTGCGCCATGGCCCTTCCATGCTCTTCGACCCCGCTTCATGCAAGTGAAACCTGCCCTACGACCGGGACACCACCAGAGTAGCCCTCTCCCGAACCCCGCCAAATCTCCTGGAGACCGGTTCGCTACAGCAGCGCCCCGGGCCCCAGCTCCTGTCCTTTCACCGGGGCATCGACGGCAACTTCCTCCTTCCCCATTTCGCTGATCGCGCATAACAAGTCCGCGCCATGTCCGATGCCGAAATTCTCCGTGCTGCCGTCCGCGATGTTCCTGATTTCCCCAAGACGGGCATCATCTTCAAGGACATCACACCCATTCTTTCGGACGGCCAGCTCTTCCAGACTTCCATCCGCCTCCTCGCGGACACCGCACAGGGTGCCGTCATCGACAAGGTCGTCGGCATCGATGCCCGAGGATTCATATTCGCCGCCGCGGTTGCCGACCGACTCCGGGCCGGATTCATTCCGATCCGTAAGAAAGGCAAGCTTCCATGGAAGACCAGGGAGGCCAGCTATACCCTCGAATACGGGGAATCCACCGTCGAAATCCACGAGGATGCCGTCCAACCGGGAGAAAAAGTCCTCCTCATCGACGATCTCCTTGCAACCGGAGGAACCGCTGCCGCTGCCGTCCGTCTCCTCGAATCCCTGGGAGCTGAGATTGTCTCCGTATCCTTCCTTATCGAACTCTCCTTCCTCGGGGGCCGCGCAAAGCTCGAAAACCACCAGGCCGCCTCGGTGCTAACCTACTAGCCGGAAAGGGCCTGAGTTTATTTTACCCAGAATTGCGGCAGGCTGCCCTGGCGCTCCGTTCCCCAGCGTCTCCTCCCTCGAATCATCCGTCGGACCGCCCTTGCCATGCAGGAGAGACTCTTTCCCGCACAGGCCTTATCCCGCCCGCCCCGTCGCTCCCTATTTTCCCTGTAGCCCTCGAGCGCTCCCGACGCTAGCATTTGCCA
>CAWWCX010000305.1:0-5181 GCA_963935445.1 uncultured Roseibacillus sp. | reverse complement strand
ACACACTGCATATCGTCGGCAGCGTCAGATGTGTATAAGAGACAGGTGGGTTGGGAGCTCAGCGGCAAGGATGTTGATCCGCACGATACCTTCCGTCCCTTCCTGCGCGGGGCGAATGCCGACCTCAACATGACGCTGGCGATGGCAGGCACGTTCTTTGTGGTCTGGTTCTACTGGTCTCTCACGGAAATCGGCCTGAAGAATTTCGCGGCGCACATCTTCGCGCCCAAGGGGAAGTTCAAGGGTGCCATGCTGGTGATGATGATCGCGATTTTCGGGATCGTCGGCCTGATTGAGGTGCTCTCGATAGCGGTGCGCCCGATTGCGCTGACCTTCCGGCTCTACGGAAACATCTACGCCGGCGAAAACATGCTGGAGACCCTGATGTACATGGTCCCCGAGCCGCTCATGTTCCTTCCCGTGATCCCCTTCTATTTCTTTGAGCTGATGGTGGGCTTCGTGCAGGCCCTCGTCTTCGCCCTTCTCTGCGCGGTCTTCACCAAGCTCATGTGCGAGCATCATGACGACCACGATCACGAGGAGGGAGATGAACACGGCACAGGAAGCGCCGGTGATCATGGTGATGCCCAGTCCCTATCCAGTTCCTGACCAGACAGACTTAAAACCACTTTTGCCGGTCGGACCATGAATCCCGTGGAGGCCGGCAGACAAAGCGACAATACAAACCAAAAAGAACGATGGAATCACTGATGCAATTGCTTGCGACGTTTCCCCCGATGCTGGACATTCTGGCCGCGATCGAAGGGAAGATTCACGTAGGCCTCGTCGGTATCGGCGCAGGTTTCGGGGTGGGCATGGTCGGCGCGAAAGCTGCCGAAGCCGTGGGCCGCAACCCGGGCGCACAGGGACAGATCATGACGATCGGGATTATCTTCGCCGCCCTGGCGGAGGGTCTCATCTTCATCGCGATCTTCCTTGGCGGTTAATGATCCCGGAGGGCGCTCCCTTGGGAGCGCCCTCCAATTCCACCATCGATTCGAACTCACTTTACCACCATGGCTCTTGACTCGCTCTTCCTGCTCGCCGCCGACACGGGGGCTGGTGAAACGGACATTTTCAAGCAGTTCGGCGTGCACTGGGCGCCGTTCATTGCCCAGCTTGTCAACTTCTTCATCATCTGCCTCGTTCTGAAGAAATTCGCGTTCGGTCCGGTGCAGGAGATGCTGGAGAAGCGTCGCATGCGGATTCAGGACGCCGAGGACAAGCTCAAGCAGGTTGAGCAGCAGATCGCCGAAAGCGAAAAAAACACCGAAGCTGCGATTCAGGAGGCCAACGAGCGCGCCAAGCGCCTGGTCGAAGAGGCCAAGAGCAGTGCGGATGCCATTGGCGAGCGCAAGGCCCAGGAAGCCACCGCCGCCGCCCAGGCCATTCTCGCCAAGGCCGAGGAAGCCGCCAAGGCGGAGCGCGACAAGATTCAGTCCGAGCTCAAGAAGGAGTTTGGCCGCCTCGTGACGTCCACCACTGCACAGGTCACGGGCAAGGTCCTCAATGAGGATGACCAAAAGCGCCTGAATGAGGAAGCACTGGCGAAAGTTGATGGATAAGACGTTAACGGCTGAAACAGCCCCTGCCCTCGGAACCCAGTTTTGAAATGAAAGTCTCCCGCGAAGCCGCCACCATCGCCCGCCGAACCTTCCGCATGTGCGTGGAAGGGGACCGGGTCGTGGATGACAGGTTGCGGAGGGCCTTCAAGAAGATCGCTGCTGACAAGCCCCGTGGCTGGCAGGCCATCCTGCACGAGCTGAAGCGGCTCACCCGTCTGGAGATGGAGCGTCGGCAGGTGACGGTAGAAAGTGCCGGCACCCTCGATGACGCCTCGCGGGAGCGCGTCCAAAGCAGTCTCAAGCAGAACTACGGGGAGGACCTGACCTTCGAGTTCAGGGTGAATCCGAACTTGCTCGGCGGCATGCGCGTGAGGGTCGGGAACGACGTCTGGGACGGCAGCGTCAAGAGCCGCCTCGATCGCCTGTCCAACGCATTTTGATCAGGAAACCACCAATCGTCATGAGAACGAACGCCCAGACCAGCCCAGGCCAGCCCCTCCGGAAACGGGGGATTGGCGCGGTGGCGCAGCCGGGCGTTGGACCTTGCTCTTCCCAGTTTTTCCCTACCCCATCACTTCTAGCCAGGGCGGAATCCCGTGTCACAGTTTCACGGGGTGCGTCCAATAACTGATTCTTCCCTCTCCCCATCACTCACCACTTCCATCCATGAGCAACATCCTTCAGGAACTGGAACAGGAAATCGCCAACGTCACCTCGGGGGTCGCAAAGACCAACGTGGGGACCGTTCGGGAAATCGGAGACGGCGTCGCCAAGGTCGAGGGCCTCAGCGACGTGCAGCTCAACGAGATGATCGAGTTTCCCGGTAATCTCTTTGGCCTCGCGCTGAACCTCGAGGAGGGCGAAGTCGGAGTCGTCATGCTTGGTGATTCCAAGCATATCGCGGAAGGAGACGAGTGCCATACCACGGGGCGCCTTCTCTCGGTGCCGGTTGGGGAAGGCCTCCTCGGGCGGGTGGTGGATGCACTTGGCCGTCCGGTGGATGGCAAGGGTGATGTCCAGTCCGACACCGAGTATCCGGTAGAGAAGATCGCTCCAGGCATCATCAAGCGGAAGTCGGTGAGTGTTCCGGTGCAGACTGGCATCGCAGCGATTGACGCCATGATCCCGATCGGCCGTGGCCAGCGGGAGCTGATCATCGGGGACCGCTCCACCGGGAAGACCACCATTGCGGTCGACACCATCATTGCGCAGGCCCAGCAGAACAAGGCTGCCAAGGAAGGGCTCCTCAAGGACCACAAGCCGCTCTACTGCGTCTACGTCGCGATCGGCCAGAAGCAGTCGAACATCGCCCGGACGATTTCGACCCTCGAGAAGGCGGATGCGCTTGATAACACGATCATTGTGGCCGCGGCGGCATCTGATTCGGCGACCAACCAGTTCCTTGCGCCCTACGCCGGTTGCGCGATGGCTGAATACCTGATGGACCAGGGCAAGGACGTCCTGATCGTTTACGATGACCTTTCCAAGCAGGCCGTGGCTTACCGCCAGGTCTCCCTTGTGCTTCGCCGGCCATCGGGACGGGAGGCCTACCCGGGCGACGTCTTCTACCTGCACAGCCGCCTCCTTGAGCGTTCGGCGCGTCTCTCCGATGCGGAGGGTGGAGGCTCGATTACCGCCCTGCCGATCATCGAGACGCAGGCGGGCGATGTCTCCGCATACATTCCGACGAATGTGATTTCCATTACGGATGGCCAGATCTTCCTGGAGACGGACCTGTTCTACCAGGGCATCCGTCCGGCCATTTCAGTGGGTCTCTCGGTGTCCCGGGTGGGGTCGGCGGCCCAGACGAAGGCGGTCAAGAAGGTGTCCGGAACGACCAAGCTCGACCTCGCGCAGTTTCGCGAGCTGCAGGCGTTCGCTCAGTTTGGCTCTGACCTCGACGACGCCACCAAGGCGAAGATCGAACGGGGTGAGCGTATTGTGGAGCTCTTCAAGCAGAACCAGTACAGCCCGCTCACCCTGGCCATGGAGGTGGCGATCCTCTGGTCGATGCAGAATGGCTACTTCGACGATGTCGAGGTGAGCCGCATCAAGGAGTGCCAGGCGGCGCTGGAGGAGTTCCTGAACACGCGCAAGGCGGACCTGCTTCAGCTCATTTCCGACGAGAAAGCCCTGACCGACGATGTGGTGAGCGGCCTCGAAACTGCTCTCAAGGACTTCAAGGCAAGCTGGAGCTGACCCTTTCCCCGATTCCTGACCCTTTCCTGAATGGCCAACCTTCGTGACATTCGCCGACGCATCAAGTCGGTCAAGAACACCTCGCAGATCACCAAGGCGATGCAGCTGGTGGCCGCTGCGAAGATGAAGAAGGCCCAGGACCAGGCCATCGCCGGTCGTGACTATGCTGATCGCCTCAACGAGGTTCTCGTCAATCTGAAGGGCAATATCTCGGAAGACGATCACAAGCTCCTGCAGACCCCGAAGGGGGGGAAGGAGCTGTTGCTGGTGATTTCCACGGACAAGGGACTCTGCGGGGGCCTGAATACCAACCTGCTCAAGAAGGTGCGCGCCGAGATGGCGGACGAAACCGACGTGGTGACCGTTGGGCGCAAGCTGCGGATCTCCCTCGCCAAGCTGGGCAGCCAGATTGTTTCGGACTGGGAGGTGGCAGATCCGACGCCCTTTGCCGACGCCAAGCCGATCGGGGCCTACCTCACCGACCAGTTCCTGAGCGGGGAATACAGCGCGGTGAAGGTCGCCTTCACGAATTTCGAGACCACCCTCACGCAGACCCCGTGGGTTTCGCAGCTTCTGCCTGTCGAGGCTTCCACCCTTGCTGAGAAGCGCGCATACGAGGGTATGGGAACCGCAGGGGAGGCCGCCGCTGCGGAAGGAAAGGCCGGACAGGGCGCCGACATGCTGCGTGACTACATCTTCGAGCCGGGCCCGGACGGGGTCCTCGAGGCTCTGTTGCCGCTCTATATCAATTACCAGGTCTACCAGATGATTCTGGAGGCCCGTGCCTCCGAGCACTCCGCCCGGATGGTCGCCATGAAGGCCGCCACCGACAACGCCAACCAGATGATCAAGGACCTTACTCTCGAGTATAACAAGGTGCGTCAGGCCGCCATCACAGCGGAGCTCCTCGAGATCACCACTGCCATGAAGGCAATGGAGTAGGCCGGTTTTCAGTAATCAGATTTTAGTGCAGAGACCCACTTTCCCCAACCGTTCAACGACATGAGTAATACCGGAACTATCGTGCAGATCATCGGCGCCGTGGTGGATGCCGACTTCTCGAACGCCGAGAAGCTGCCTGCGATCTACAACGCTCTCGAGGTCACCTATGATCTCTATGGCTCGGAGACGACCCTCGTACTGGAAGTGCAGCAGCACCTCGGTGACGGCTGGGTGCGCGCGGTGGCCATGACGACCACCGATGGCCTGAAGCGGGGCATGCCGATCTTGGATACCGGAGACCCGATCACCGTGCCGGTTGGCGGCGGTGTGCTGGGACGCATTTTCAATGTGACCGGTGATGCCGTTGACGAACGGGGTGAAGTCCCGCACGAGAAGCGCTACCCGATTCACGCCTCTGCCCCGCCACTCGTCGACCTGTCTCTTATACACATCTGACGCTGCCGACGATATGCAG
>CAWWCX010000304.1:0-5191 GCA_963935445.1 uncultured Roseibacillus sp. | reverse complement strand
TACACACTGCATATCGTCGGCAGCGTCAGATGTGTATAAGAGACAGCTGGGTCACGTTCCGGCAAGACCTGAATCCATTCCGCTTCGCGTTCCAAGGGTCTGCGAGGAAGAATACCCGCCGCGAGGGGCCGACCCCCCCGGCGGGCATTCTTTGCCCCATGATTTCCCCTAGATTCCTCAAATTGGTGGATTTATTCCCCTTGTGCCCGATCCTCACCCCTGAACCCCTGCCTGCCCCCTTCCAGATCGCCTCCGGCCCGGAACCGGTCTAAATCCTTGAAACGTAGGTCTGACGACCTACCTTGACCGGCCACCAAGAACGTCACCACCCAACAGAGAACCATGAGCGACGCCACCAATTCCAATCGACGCCACTTCGTCAAGACTACCACCGCAGCCACCACCGCTACTGCCGTGGCTGGCTTCCCGCACATCGGCCGCGCCGAGATCGGCAGCAGCAACACCATCAAGGTCGGCCTGATCGGCTGTGGAGGCCGGGGAACGGGAGCCGCCACCCAGGCCCTGAAATCCGACGACAAGGTGAAGCTCTGGGCCATGGCAGATGCCTTCCCCGAGAAAATCGAGGGACCCCTCAAGACCCTGGGCGCCGCCTTCGGCAAGGAGCGGGTTGAGGTGGACAAGAGCCGCCAGTTCACCGGACTCGATGCCTTTGAGAAGCTGGCCGCATCCGATGTGGATGTGATCCTCATGGCCACTCCTCCTGGATACCGCCCCTCGATGCTTCGCAAGTGCATCGAAGCCGGAAAGCATGTCTTTGCCGAGAAGCCGATGGCCATCGACATGGCCGGGATTCATCACCTGATGGAAACCGCCAAGATCGCGGACGAGAAGAAACTCGCCATCCAGCATGGCTACTGCTGGCGCTACAGCCCCGCAAACCGGGTCGGCTTCGGGAAAGCTCTCGACGGCGAGCTCGGCCGCATCACCAGCTTCGTCGGCACCTACCTCGGCGGCACCGTCCGCGCCCTCTCCCCTGATGCCACGCAACCGGAAGGAATGGGAGATGTGGAGTGGCAGCTGCGCAACTGGATCAACTTCGAGTGGCTGTCCGGGGGGCCTCTCCTCGAGCAGTGCATCCACGCGGTCGACAAGATGGCCTGGGCCATGGGCGATGTCGCCCCGGTGGCCGCCTTTGGAAACGGTGGGCGCGGACAGCGCAGCGACGCCGGCAATGTCTACGACAACTACTCGATCACCTACGAGTATCCGGGCAACGTTTTCTGCCAGATCCAGCAGCGGCAGTACAACAACTCCTTCAACGAGAACGCGAGCCGCATCATCTGCGAGGGTGGCACCGTGATCGGTCCATGGAAGGTTTCCACCAAGGATGCCAAGGGCAAGACCAACTGGAAGTACCGGGCCGAGAAGGGCGTTGAGCAGAACATGTATCAGACCTGCCACAACGAATTCTTCGCCAACCTGCGGGCCGGTAAGATCGTCAACTCCTGTGAATTCATGGCAAACTCCACCGCAGTAGGCATTCTTGGCCGCGAAGCCGCCCACACGGGCCAGCGTATCACCTGGGACGACCTCTGGGCCTCCAAGGAGGATCAGGCTCCCGACAACCCGCCCCTCGACGGCAAGATGCCCATCCCGGCTCCTCCCGTCCCGGGCATTGACAAGCTGGTGGAGGCCTAGGCCTCCCGGAACACCCGGACCCTGAGGGTGGAGGAGCGCCGCAGGCGGCGCTTCCCCCCTTGCTCAGGCCCAAACTCCCGACAGATCTTCATGAAACCAACCAACCCCGTCCTCCCTGCCGCCCTCGTAAGCGCATTCGCCCTCACCGCTCTCGCCGAAGAGCCAGTGGCGGACGCGAAGAGCGAAAAGGCCCCCGTGATCAAGGCCCCGGCCAAATTCACCAATTCCACTCCCACCCCCTCACAGTGGACCCTGCCCTCCGCCAATCGGCTGTTTGTGAGCAAGAAGATCCACGAGCTCGTGGTCAAGAAGGGCAGCCCCTCCAAGGGGGATGAAATGAAGAGCTACGATGAAATCGTGCCGCGCGCCGACAAGGCCACCTACAAGCTCATCGCCCTGAAGGGTGGGGAATTTGTCATGGGGTCTCCTGAGGGAGAGCACGAGCTGCGCAGCGACGACGAGGGGCCTCAGAAAAAGATCCGGGTTGAACCATTCTGGATCGGCCAGACCGAGATCCCCTGGGCTCTCTACAAGCCTTTCTACGAGAACGGGATCGCACGCAACAAGGATGGAACGCTTCTTGCCCAGGGCGCCGCGCTGAAGGTCACGGTCAAGGGAAAGCAACGCAAGAAGGCTGTCCAGGATGCACTCGCGAGAGGAGACCGCGACAATATTGTAGACGTCGTCTCCCAGCCCACTCCGCAGTATCATGACATGTTCGGAAGTGGCGAACATGCTTCCGAACTGAACTACCCTGCGATGTGCACCACCCAGCACGCGGCCTCGAAATTCTGCCAGTGGCTCAGCGCCCAGACCGGCCATTTCTACAGGTTGCCCACCGAGGCGGAGTGGGAGTATGCCTGCCGTGCCGGTTCAACCACGGCATTCTGTTTTGGCGACGACATCGAGAAACTCGATGACTACGCCTGGCACGGTTACAACTCGGAATACACCTACCACCCGGTGGCCACCAAGAAACCCAACCAGTGGGGCCTCTACGACATGCACGGAAACGTCGCCGAGTGGGTTCTCGATGGCTTTGATGCCAGCTACCGCAAGACGATCGCAGCCGGGACGGTCAACCCGTGGAACATCTCCCTGACCCGCTATCCCCGGATCGTGAAAGGCGGGTCCTGGGACCAGGATCAGGACGAGTGCCGCAGCGCAGCCCGTCTCCAGTCTGTAAACGACTGGAAGGACACCGACCCGCAGGTGCCCAAGAGCATCTGGTACCATACCGACGGACAGCACATCGGCTTCCGCATTGTCCGTCCGCTCAAGACCCCCACCGCCGAGGAAATGCACCTCTACTGGAACACCGACTGGTGGGAGCCCACACGGAACGCCGAGGACCTCTGATCCCGCTTCCCCTAGTCGTCCAGCCGCTCCAAGGCCGCGAGAAGGTCAGCGCCCTGCCTCGCGGTCCCGGCCTTCTCGTCTTTCCAGACGAGCTTGCCATCCTTGAATAGGTAGGCCTGCCGGGAGGCGAACTTGCCCAGAGAGGGCACTCCGAAGGCCTTGATCACGTTCCCTTCCACGTCGGCCAGGAGATCGTAGGGGAGATTCTGGTTCTCCGCGAACTTCTTCTGGGCCTCCACCGTGTCGAAGGATACCCCGAAGATTTTCACGCCCTTCTGCTTCAGCTTCTCGTTTGCGTCCCGCAAACTACACACTTGCTTGGTTCATCCCCCGGTTGAGGCCTTGGGGTAGAAGAAAAAGAAGGCCAGTCCCTCAGAAGCCACTTCGCGAATCTTCACGACCTCCCCCCGGTGGTTCTTCGCCTCCGCCTCGGGAAGGTCTTTGCCAATTTCGAGTGTTTCCGCCATCGTTCGATTCGCAGGGACGAAAATCGATCCAAGTCCCGCCAGCAGTGTTAAAAAACTTCGCTTCATGAGTCGACCCTTATCCCGGCCCCGCAGGAATGCCAGAAGGTTTTTTGCCTTGCTGGTGCTGCTTGCAGCCGGGGCTGGCCTCTGGTGGTTCGTTGCTTCATTCAAGGCCCGCGTTCAGACAGAGAAGTCCCAGGCACAACCCAGTCTCGTGGAACTGCGTTCCGGCGAGCGCAGGCTCATGGGCACGACCGCCGAGATCATCCTCTTCGCTCCGGACGAGGAGACCGGACGTGCTGCCATCGAAAAGGCCTTCGCACGCGCGGAGGAGATCAACGATATCTGCAGCGACTACAGCCCCGAGAGCGAGCTGATGAGGCTCTGCCGTGAACCGGTGAACAAGCCCATTGCGGTCTCCGAGACACTCGCCGAGGTCCTTACCCATGCCCGGACCATTGCTGAGCTCACCGAGGGGGCCTTCGATCCCACCCTCGGCGGGTACAGCAAGCTGTGGCGCAAGTCGAAGCGAAAGAAGGAGCTCCCCGATCCCATTCTTCTCGAGCGGGCTCGACAGTCCTCGGGCTGGGAGAAATTCGAGGTCGATCTCGAAAACTTCACCGTCGTGATCAAGGATGAGAATCTCCTTCTCGACCTCGGTGGAATCGCCAAGGGCTACGCTGCCGACGAAATGCTGCGCGTGATCAACGGTCAAGGCATCACCTCCGCCATGGTCGCGGTGGCCGGGGACATTCGCCTGGGCGCGCCTCCGCCTGCGCGGCCCGGATGGGCGGTCGGCATCCGGACGCTGGGCGCGACGATCGAGCAGATCATCCACGTCGCAAACTGTGCGGTCTCCACCTCCGGAGACGTCGAGCGCCACGTCGAGATCGGGGGGCAGCGCTACTCCCACATCATTGATCCGGAAACCGGCCTCGGTCTCTCCTACCGCATCGCCGCCACCGTCGTGGCACCCACCTCCGTGCAGAGCGACCCCCTCGCGACCTTCTGCTGCATCAGGCCCGAACTCGCTCTCAAAGTCTTTGCGGCCGGGGAAATCTCCTGCCGGGTGGTGGGTCTGGCCGGGGGGCCCTACGACCGCAGGACCCAGCAGTTTCCCTCCATTACGCTGCCCTAGGAGGGATTCTGCCCTCTCCCGGGGCCGGATGCCCGCGACCACAGAGCTCCCCAGTTTATTCTCGCAAACTCCTCCCCGCCCTCTTTCATTCCCCACGCTGTGTTCTTCGACACTTGGCTCCCGGATTTCTCGTATCTCTTTCTCTCCATTCTCGTGGAGGGGGCACCCTTCATTCTGCTCGGGACGATCATCAGCGGGTTCATCGACGTCTACCTTCCGTCCAATACGATGGACAGGCTCCTCCCCCGCAGCCGGCCCGTCGCGGTCGTCATGAGCGGGATGCTCGGGATCATCTTCCCCGTGTGCGAATGTGCGGTCGTCCCTGTGATCCGACGCCTCGTCAAGAAGGGCCTCCCCCCTGCCTGCGCGATCACCTACATGCTGGCCGCACCCATCGTGAATCCGGTTACTTTCCTCAGTACCTACAGCGCTTTCAAGAAGATCCCTCTTGAGATGGCCGGCTCACGTCTCATCTTCGGTTTTGCCATCGCGGTCATGGTTGGCATGGTGATTCTTCGCCTTGACGCTGTCTCTTATACACATCTGACGCTGCCGACGATATGCAGTG
>CAWWCX010000303.1:0-5213 GCA_963935445.1 uncultured Roseibacillus sp. | reverse complement strand
CACTGCATATCGTCGGCAGCGTCAGATGTGTATAAGAGACAGGCTCTGGAGACGTGCCCGGAGGCCGAATGTCTTGAATTGCGGCCGCCCCTGAGCTTTCCTCCGCCCGCTATGGCGGAACTGAGCAAGGCCTACGAACCTGGAGAGGTTGAAGAGAGCTGGTACCGGCGCTGGGTCGAAGCGGACTGCTTCCGGGGAGACGAGTCCTCGGAAAAGCCGGCTTATTCGATCGTGATCCCGCCTCCCAATGTGACTGGGATTCTCCACATGGGTCACGTTCTCAACAACACCCTGCAGGATATCCTCTGCCGCCGTGCCCGCCAGGAAGGGAAGGAGGTGCTCTGGTTGCCGGGGACGGATCACGCCGGAATCGCCACCCAGACCAAGGTGGAACAGAAGCTTCGGAACGAGGGCAGAACCAAGCATGACGTGGGTCGTGAGAAGTTTCTCGAGATGGTATGGGATTGGAAGGAGCACCACGGCGGCATCATCATCGAGCAACTGAAGCGCCTGGGCTGTTCCTGCGACTGGAGCCGGGAACGCTTCACGATGGATGAGGAGTATTCCCGGGAGGTCCAGGAGGTGTTTGTTCGCCTTTTTGAGCAGGGGTGCATCTACCGGGGCAAGCGGATGGTCAACTGGTGCCCGGTCTCGCTTACGGCCCTTTCGGATGAGGAGGTTGAGATGCTCCCACAACAGTCGAAGCTCTATTACATGAGGTATGAGCTGGTCGACGAGCCGGGAAGCTTCCTGCAGATCGCCACCACGCGCCCGGAGACCCTGATGGGGGATTCCGGCGTGGCGGTCAACCCCAAGGACCCACGCTACGGCCATCTGGTCGGGAGGCAGGTCCGAAGGCCGTTCCCTGAGGCGGACATCCCCATCGTCGCAGATGAACATATCGACATTGATTTCGGCACGGGGGTTCTCAAGGTCACGCCTGCGCACGACAAGGCCGACTTCGAGATCGGAATTCGACATGATCTCGAGATCATTGATGTTCTCAACCCGGACGGCACGGTGAACTGTCCCGCCTGTCCGGACCTGCACGGGAAGGATCGTTTTGAGGTGCGTGACCTCGCGGCAGCGAAGCTCGAGGAAATGGGCCTTCTTGAAAAGGTGGAGGAGTATGAGAACAAGGTGGGCTTTTCCGAACGCGCAGGCGTTCCGATCGAACCGCGTATTTCGATGCAGTGGTTCCTGCGTTATCCGCAGGTCGAGCGTGCCACAAGAGTCGTGGCGGAGGGCGACATTGTCTTTCGGCCGGAGCGGTGGAAGAAGACGTATCTGCACTGGCTGGAGAATATCCAGGACTGGTGCATCAGCCGCCAGCTCTGGTGGGGGCACCGGGTCCCGGTCTGGTACAGGAAGGAGAAGGTCGACGAACTGAAGGGAGCGGAGAGCCTCGATGTTTCCCATCTCGAAAGCGGTGATCTTCATGTGGGGGTGGATGGCCCCGGGAACCCTGATGAGTGGGTTCAGGATGGAGACGTGATGGATACGTGGTTCAGTTCCTGGTTGTGGCCCTATGCCACGATGGATGAAGCGACCGAGAAGAAATTCTACCCGACCACGGATCTTTCCACCGGCCCGGACATCATCTTCTTCTGGGTCGCCCGCATGATCATGGCCGGACTGGAGTTCCGGGACGAGATCCCGTTCCGCAATGTCTACTTCCACAGTATTGTGCGTGATATCAAGGGCCGGAAGATGTCGAAGTCACTCGGGAATTCCCCGGATCCCCTCGACCTGATCGCGCAGTATGGTGCCGATGCTCTACGCTACGGCCTGATGCGGATTGCGCCGACCGGACTGGACGTCAAGTTTGATGAGAAGCAGATTGAGGAAGGGCGCAATTTTGCGAACAAGCTCTGGAATGCCTGCCGCTATCGCCAGATGCAGGGAGCAGTGGAAGGGGAGGCGGCGGCCCCCAATATCTTCGCCATCGATATCCTGGGGAAACTGGAGGCCCTCGAATCCGGGATGGCGCGGGCGCTGGAGAGCTATTCCTTCAACGATGCAGCCCAGCAGCTGTATCAGTTCTTCTGGTCGGAATTCTGTGATTGGTACCTGGAGGCGGTGAAGGGGGATTTTCGTGAAGATGCGGAAGGGGCGCGCAAGGCCTCCACTCTCGAGGTGATGGACCTGGTGTTCGAGCGGTATCTGCAACTGATGCATCCCTACATGCCACACCTGACCGAGGAACTGTGGGAGAAGCTTGGCTGCGGGGGAGGCGGGGAACTGCTCATGCAACGTCGATTGGCAGCCGAGCCGGTCCTGGCGCGTTACGGAATCACGGAAGAGCGCAGTGCCGAGGCAAGCGGGCGGGTGGCGGCAGTCTACGAATCGGTCTCGCGGGTGCGTAATCTGAAGGCGGAGTACAACCTGGCCGCCAATCGCAACGTCCGCCTGGTGGTGAAACCTGCGAGCGACTGGGTAGAGGAGGAAGGAGCAACGGTGGCGCTGCTGTGCGGTGCAAAGGAAATCGAATTCTCAATGGATTACGAGGCTCCGAAAGGAACGCCAGTGTCGGTCACGGCCATTGGGGAAGTCTACCTGCCACTGCAAGGTCTTGTTGATTTGGAGGCCGAGCGGAAGCGGATTGAGGGGGAGAAGGACAAGGTCCTGAAGGAAATCGCGCGTTCCGGAGGAATGCTGAACAATCCGAAATTTGTGGAGAATGCGAAGGCCGAGGTCGTTCAGAAGGAACGCGAGCGGTTGTCCGAGTGGGAGGAGAAGCTCGCGCAGTTGGAGGAGCTACTGTCAGCGCTCTCCTAGCCCTTGATTTGGTCGCGTGCTGGGGAAGTTTAGGGTTGTCATGGTCGATCTTACTGAACTGCCGGGCATACCGGACTCGATCCGGATTCTTCTCCGGGAGGGGGGAGTGGACTCCGCGGAACTCCTGGCCTCCCTCGAGACCGGAGAAATCCTGGCGCGTCTGGACGACGCTCAGAGAAGGAGGGGGCTGGAAACAAGGGAGACAGGGGAGACAGGGGAGACAAGGCGGCCTGCGATAGAGCTGATCCGGGCGTGGCAGAAGACAGCCCGGGAGGTTTTAGGCAGGAGGGTGGAAGCGCCGGTTTCCGAGGCCAAGGAGGTTTCCGCTGAGAGCCTGAAAGCGGCCGGAATCGACTTGGATGTCATTCCGGTCGCCGAGGTGGTGGAGGCCCCTCCGCCCGAGCGCCCGGAGCCCCCCCGGACGGCTCCATCGGCAGCGCGTCCCCAGTTGGAGGATTCGCTTCCAGTGCCGCCCCCGTCCCCCCTGGCAGGGCCGGGACCGGGTGTGCAGGAGTCCGGAGCGGGGCGCGGTTCCCGGGTTGCTGCCGAGGAAGTTCCGGGGATGGCTGGGTCGGAAACACCCGACCCGGATCGGGCTGCCCTGGCGAGGGAAGAGGAGCAGTCGCGATGCCCCGTTGCCTTCAAACCAATGGAAGAGGCCCCGGCCGTCGCGGTGAAGGGAGAGCGGCGCAACCGCGGCATGTCTCATCCTGAAGCCGGGCTGGTGAGATGGTCCGCCACCGTTACGGTGCTGGCCTTCCTGTGCTCGTTTTTTGCCACGGTGGGAATGATGGTGGTGGGAGTCATGGCTGCGTTCTTTGATGTGGCCTTCCACTGGAGTGTTGCGCTGGTGCTCCTTGTGATCCCGGTTTGTCTTTTTGTCTATGTCACCCAGGGAACGAAGGCGCGTTGCCGGTTGTGTGGGCAGCGGCTTTTCGTGCCGAAGAACTGCCGTAAGCACGAACGGGCGGCCCGCTCGATTTTCGGGCATACTTTTGCAGTGGCCCGAAGTGCGATGTTCCGGGCGAACTTCCGGTGCATGCTGTGCGGAACAAAGATGCGCCTGAAGGATTGAGGAACAGCTCCCCGCCTCGGTCCGGAGCTCACTCGCGGTTCCTGCTGTCGATCACGATGGTGACCGGACCGTCATTGACAAGAGAGACATCCATCATGGCGCCGAAGTGCCCCCGGCCGACGGGCCGGTTCAGGTGGGCGGAGAGAAGTTCGCAGAAATGCTCGTAAAGAGGTTCGGATCTTTCAGGCCTGGCGGCGCGCATGAAGGAAGGACGGTTGCCCTTCCGGGTGCTGGCGTGGAGGGTGAACTGGCTGACGACGAGGGCCTCCCCCCCGGTCTCGACGAGGGACCGGTTCATGCGCCTTTCCCCATCCTCGAGAATGCGCATCTGTGCGATCTTTGCAGCGAGCCATCCGGCGTCCGCCTCTTCGTCGGCTTCCTCGATTCCGAGGAGAACGAGGAGACCGCCGTCGATGGACGCTACGGTGCGGTCCTCCACGGTGACTGAGGCTTGGGAGACCCTTTGGATGACCGCGCGCATGCCCGAGTCTCGGGGCTCGGACTACAGGTTTCAAGTTCCCGGACCCCGCTCTCCGGGCGGACCCCGGGGAAGTATTGATTGAACTGATGAAAAGAATTGTTACCCCTCGGGTGGCAGATGAATATTCACCACCTTGAGCTGTTTTACTTTGTTGCGAAGTATGAGGGCATCACGGCAGCCGTGCGCAAGATGCCCTATGGGATTCAGCAGCCGGCGGTGAGTGGGCAGATCCTGCAGCTCGAGCGCGACCTCGGGGTCAAGCTTTTCAACCGGAGACCCTTCGTGCTGACACCAGCCGGTGAGGAGCTCTACGATTTCCTCTATCCGTTCTTTTCCCGGCTTGATGAAGTAGAGTCCCGGTTGAAAGGAGAGGAGAGCCGGCACCTGCGTATCGCAGCATCGGCTTCCGCAATGCGGAATCACCTCCCGGAACTTCTGGGAGAGATGCGGGAAGAGGAACCGGACCTTCGCCTGACCTTGAGGGAGGTTGACCCGGGTGACATTCACGGGCTCCTTGTCCATCAGCAGGTTGATCTCGCGATCAGCATCATCCACGGGCGACGCGCGGAGGGATTTCAGGCAGTGGAACTCCTCAAGCTTCCCCTTGTTCTTCTCGTGCCGGAGGATTGGAAAGTGCGGCGCTTTGCGGACATGCTGGTCGACGACCCGTATTCGAAGGGCAAGGTCTCCAAGTATCCGCTGGTGGGATTGCCGCACCACGAGATTCTGGGGCGCATTTTTCAGGAGGCTCTGGAGGAGCGCGACATCAACTGGACCCCGAGCCTGGAACTGGACTCCCTGGATCTGGTTGCGGAATACGTCGTGCGTGGATTCCTGTCTCTTATACACATCTCCGAGCCCACGAGACCGTACTAGATC
>CAWWCX010000302.1:0-5218 GCA_963935445.1 uncultured Roseibacillus sp. | reverse complement strand
TCAGGTCCGTGACAGGCGAAACAATTCTCCGAGAGTATGGGCCGAATGTCCCGGTCATACCGTATGCGCTGCTCCGCGCGCAGCCCCAGGGGGAACAAAATCACCAGAACGAACGCAGCTTGCGGGATATTGAAAGTCCTCATGGATCAGCTCCCGACTCTCAGAGAACGAACAGCACTTGAGAATCAAAATCGCTCCCCCCCGGCAGGGCACGATTGTATTAGCTCCCTGTGCAGGCTCCTGTGCTCCCCAGCCAGGAACGCACGCGGTTGCCAGGCGAAAGACAAAAAAATCTCCCCGCTCGAAACCGACCGGGGAGTTCTGGAATCCGGGACACCCGGTATAAAATCAGGAGCCCCCTTTGCTCTTCTTCGCAGCTCCACCAATCTTGGCGAGATACTCCTTGGGGTTCTTTTTGACCTTGCCCTTACATCCCCCGCAGCAGACCGCTATCGAAATCGTCGACGTTGCATCTTCATCGACATCGCGTCCACTGATTGGGCACTTGCCGTCTGCAGTCTCCGCCACCTTGGCAAGAAGGGCAACAGGGTCCTTGTCGAACTTGGCCTGGCACCGCCCGCAGCAGAAGCCAACCGCCAGCTCGACGCTCGTGCTTCCATCAACAGCCTTACCCCGCACCGGGCACTCCTTGTTTACGGGACCAGCGAATGCGGAAGACACGGCCAGCAAAAACGCACAGGTGAGAATAGATACGGTTTTCATTATATTTAAGTGTAGCTGCCGATAAGCGGCCACCTGAAGGATACGTCTCTCTCCCTCGATGTCAACAGCAGTCCAGACCAAACATACCTCGCCAGGCAGGCCAAACGAGCAGGACGCACGAAGCTACAGCCTGTCGATTCCCTCAGGGCTTCGCAATAAATCCGTTGCGCCTTTCTCCGCTCTCGAGATCAAAAACCTCCACCCGGCCATCCAGTGTGGCTACCGCGATCCATGACCCGGAGACCGCGCAGGAGGAGACCCAAGGCCCCTCGGCTCCGCCGGCGGACTCGATCCTGAACTCCCGGACGCGTTGCTGGTCCGCCAACTTGAACTGCACGACCCGCCCCCCGGGCGCGCTGGCATAGATCCCGCTCCCGGACCTCACCAGGCGGAAAGAGGCCCCCTCGAACTTGGCCCGGTCGGCCGCTTTCTTGCCGTCCTTGATCTTCCAGAGATAAAGGTGCCCGTGGTCTCCAGCGGAAAGCACATGCTCTCCGTCCGGAGGAAAGGCCACGGCCCTCACCGCCTCCGGATGGCCCGAAAAGGTGGAGACTCTTTTCCCGCTCACCTCATACACCTTCGCGGTCTTGTCCCTGCTTGCCGTGGCCAGTCTCCCCCCAGCCTGATCCCAGCTTAACGCCGTCAGCCAATCCGAATGTGCAGCCACCACCAGTTTCTCTCCCCAATCCGCTGCCTCATGAATCCTCAATTTGCCGTCCACTCCTCCGAAAGCGAGCTGTTTTCCCTCCGGCCCGAAGGCAACCGCAAGAACAACATCGTCCCCACGGAAGGGCGTGGCAACGACCCTGCCGGTTGCAGGCTCAAAAACCCTCACCTCCCCCGCCTGGCCTGGAGCTCCGGTGGCCGCTGCCAGCAGGGAGCCATCAGGCGAAAGGGCCAGGCCGTACGTGCGCTGTCCATTGTTGGCAATGCGTCGGAGCAGAGAGCCATCCACAGGGTTCCATACCAGGATCTCGTGATAGCCTCCCGTATACAGTTCCGTACCCTCGCTGTTCGCCACCATGGCTGTTACACCAAGGGGACGCGGATAGCTCCCGGGAGGGGCAGGATGCTTCTCCATCGGCACGATGCTGGAGAGTACCGCGCTGGGATCTTCTCCATCATACTTCGCTCCTTCCTCAATCCACTTCCGGATCACCCCGATCTCTGACGCCGCCAGGGGATCCGCCTCCGCAGGCATACGCTCCTCCTCGTCTCCGGTAGTAAGCCGGTAGAAAAACTCGCTCTCAAGGTCCCCACCAACAAGCTCCTTCGCAAGCTGGGCATAGGTATCAAGCCGGTACTTCCCCTTCGCTTTGCCCTCCTTGTGACAACCCACGCAGGAGCGTTGCAGAATGGGTGCCACCTCACGGGAGAAGCTGACCGCATCTGCTGCCGGGGCCACCGCAGGAACCAGGCTGAGGACTACAGCTTGGATGGTTTTTTGCATCAATGTTGAAACAGGAACTCACTCTTGTTCAGAACGATCCAGAGTGTGTCCTCCAGGGCTTGCCTGCGGTCATCAGCCGCCTGCATGTACTCGAGATGAATGGCCAGTTCCCGGGGGGTCGGCGGGCGGCACAGAGCAGTCACGTAGAGCCGTGTGACGATGTCCTCGTCTCCCATCTTCTCTGCGATCCAACGGTTCAGCGTGCCATCCCCTGCGGTGATCATTCCATGCACCAGCTTGCCGTTGTAGAGCTCAAGAGCCTGTCCAAGGCTGGAGTCGTCTCCACGCTCACACTCACAGACCGTCTGCCGTTCAGGTTGCCCGAAGATTTTCATGAACTCGATCTCCCCGATTCTGCCCCGGTTATGAGGCTTGAGGTCGGGAGCAGGAAGCTGGGTTGCCTTCATGCTCGCTGGCACCCCCTCGAACTTCATCGGGCGCCCGGTCACCATCCCGAGCGCGTCAACAAGCTGCTCCGCGGTCAGCATCCGGGGTTGGTAATGTGAAAAATAACGACGATCCTCGCTGTTGAACCGGGTAGGCTTGGAAGTCGCCTGATAGGTGTTGCTGTTGAGAATGGCACGCAGGAGATGGCGCCGGTCATATCCGCTTTTACGAAAGTCCTCTGCCAACGCATCCAGCAGGGGGGGATTGCTTGGAGGATTGGTATCCCGAAAATCATCAAAGGGCTCAACGATTCCCCGTCCCAGCAGGTGCGCCCAGATCCGGTTGACCTCCACCCGGGCGAAGAAAGGGTTGTCCTGCCCTGTCAGCCAATCGGTGAATACGTCCCGTCGGTCTGAAAGTGCGGCAACCTCCATGACGCCTGCCTTCGGCGCCCAGGGGCTCATCTTCTCCCCGGTAGCAGGATGAGTAACTTCCCCCTCCTTCTTTGCATAGACAATCAACTCTTCCCCTTTCCCTGTCTTCTTGCGCTCCACCCGGTTGAAAAAGGCCGCAAGGCCATAGTAGTTGTCCTGAGTCCAACGCTCAAAGGGATGATTATGACACTTTGCGCACTGAATCCGCGAGCCAAGGAACAGCTGGGCCGAGGTCTCCATCGCATCAAGCGTGTTCCCGGCTGCCCGGTAGTAATTGGCAGCAGGATGCACCAGACTGCTTCCGCGCGCGGTCAGGATCTCACGGGCGAATGTATCATAGGGCATGTTGGACGCCACCGCGTTCACCAGCCACCGGTTGAACTTGAACACGGATCCATGCCCGATCTGCTTCCTGGAGACCCGAAGAAGGTCTCCCCACTTCTGCGCCCAGAAAGCAGCATGTTCTTCGCTCTCAAGCAGTCGATCAATCAGCTTTGCCCGCTTCTGCTGATCCTTGTCCCCGACAAAGGACTCCACTACCTTCGAGGCTGGCAGCTGTCCGGTCACGTCAAGGTGGACACGCCTGACGAACTCCCGGTCCCCGGTGAGCCCACCGGGCTCAAACTGCAATTGCCGCAGTTTGCGATAGACCAGTTCATCAATATAGCTGGAGGGAGCAGGGGCACTCCACTGGAAGCCCTCGATCTCGCGGACAAGGGTCAGACTCGTGCTCTCGATGAATTCAAGATACCGCACGATGATCGCCACCCCACCACGCTCCACGCCGCTTACAAGCCCCCCACGCGAGACCTCTGCCACCTTTGTGTCTGAACTCTCGAATACCGCAAGCTCGGTCACATCACGCCGGCTGCCATCACTGAACCGGGCATGAACCGAAACCTGCTGGGTCGCTTGCGGAAAGTGGAGCACCCGGGCTGTGGAGGGATGAATGTCGATCCCCACGCAGGTTGCCTCTCCTTCCCTGCGAAGCTCCGCTCCTTCCTCGATCCATGCGCGCAGCAGAGCATACTCCTCGCTTCCCCTATCCAGCTTCTTTCCCCCTTCGTGACTGACCTGAGTCGTCGGCTTGAGAAGAAGAAGACTCTTGTCAGGTTCGATCGGGTTGGTCCGCCGACCCAGTTCCTCGCTCACCAGGGTCAGGGCATCAAGGGCCGGATCAAAGGCACGGAGGGAAAGCCGGAAGCTGCCCTTGCCGTGGGGGGATCCATGGCAGGAACCTGCGCTGCATCCGAGACGAGACAGAACAGGCAGGGTTTCATGCCGGAAGGAAACAGGATCCGCAAGATCTACCCCGGATACCGTAACCTTCACTCTGCTGTCCCCGACGCGGATACCGGTCGTTCCATTTGCCACGGGCCGCACAACCCCTTCCGCTGAAACCGAGACAATACCCGGGACTTCCACCTCATAATCCGCATCCCTGGTACGATCGACGACCAGGCCCTCCTCCCTCCAGGTAACAACCAATTGGAGGGATTCCCGCTTGCTGCACAATTTGAATTCCGATGGGAACACTTCCCATCCTCCCCAAACCCATCCAACACTCAGGGACAGGGCACCGATTATGGAAAACAGGGCCTTCATTGCTGCTGCTTGAGTCTCACCGTAAACGGGCGGCTTTCCACACGCAACGGTTGCCGGTGAAAATCCATTTCCACTTCCACAACAAGGTCCCCCAGCTCGTTTTCCCCGGGATTATCTACCTTCAACTCCAGATCCACGGTTTCCGTCTTGTCATTCAGTCCCTTCTCCCCGCAATGCGCCCCCCCCGGGAGCCCGAGGAGGCGGACCCGGGTATTGAACCTCCGACTGCCCTCAGGCCATTTCAACCTGACCGGGATCTTCGCGGTACTTCCCTTTTTCATCTCGCCGGGCGCTTCCACCTCGACCTCAAAGGGGGCTTCCATCACACGAAGCGCAAGCACCCCATTAACTGTTTCAGGAATCTCGGCCGCCCCATCGCGCTCAAGAAGAACCCGCCTGGTCTCCAGTCTCGCTCCATAAGACCGTCCCTCCAGGTCCGCAACGCCCGAAATCTGGATATCGTGCAGCGATCCTGGCATGGCCTCAGCCGGAAGACGGACCCGGAGCCCCACACTCCCTTGATTTTCCGCCACCAGGGCCTGCTCCAGTCCAAAGGCCAGGGAGGATTCCAGCTTGAGGGCAATGGCGGGGGAGAACTGCTTGCGCTGGCATTGCACTG
>CAWWCX010000301.1:0-5241 GCA_963935445.1 uncultured Roseibacillus sp. | reverse complement strand
CGGCGGTGCGTGTGCTGATAGAATAGACTCGTGGGAAATCAAAATTCCTATCAGCCCTAACGCCCTGCCTGATTGGCGTAGGTCAGGGAGTCGCCCATGGGCACGACCTTGCCCTGGTCCCCTTTGAACTTTTTGGCCACCTTCTTCATGGCCTTGGGGTAATCCCCGGCCTGGACCGTTCCTCCGACCAGCATCAGCAGTGCCAGCCCCATCCATCGCACACTTGCCATCCGAAATCCTCCTCTCATCCGTACAACACCCTTCTGTCCCACCGTCGTCCCGGCCCCCCCGGAACGGCTCATCACTTCAAGCCAACCGCATGCGGAAGTCCACCCGGTCGGGCGGGTGGTTGGACTTCACAAAGGCTTTCCGCTCGGCGTCGTCAAGTTCACGACCCCTGCGCTCGGCCTCCTTGGCCAGGGCACAGGCATACCAGAGGTCGGAGAGCGTCTCCTCGCCCTCACGGATGGTCGCAAACTCGCGCTCCAGGATCGCTTCAATCCGGGCAAAGTCCCGACGCTCCAAGGCCACCCAGGCTTCCAGAAGCAGGATCCGTTCGTGCTCGCGCACGGCCGCGGGCAGTGAGGCCAGGAACGTGGACACGTCGTCCACGCGGCTTGCCTGCTGCAGGTGCGTGCCCAGGGTCACGGCGATTTCAGCGTCCTCCGGTTCCAGGGCCAGGGCCTGACGGAAGGCCTTTTCCGCCGCCTCAATCTCGTCGTTCTTGGCCGCCATTTTGCCAAGCACCATCCAGGCAAAGGCGTTTTCCTGCAGCTCGTTGCTCCGGCCCAGGTGTTCCCGGGCGCGGGCAAAATCCCCCTGCTCGGCGGCGGCCACCCCGAGGTGGAGGTGGTCCTTCCAATGCCCCTTGCCACCCTCCACGGCCTGGGTGAGCGGCCCCAGCCAGTCCTCGAGTACGCACCAGTCCCCCACGGGACCGTCTTCGGGCATGCTCTCACCCCGCCACACCGCGGCCCACGGGGCCTCCCCGTCGCTGGGGTCGGCGTCGAAGACCAGACCCGGCGACAGGCGGTTCCCGGTCCGGGTCTCGTACAACCCTCCCCAGGACGAACCCCGGTGAAGAATGACCTCGGGCGGCAGGTCCTCGCTGCCCGACAACCGTGACTCGACCTCGGCAAACACCTCCGCGGGCAACTGGGCGTCCAGGTAGGCCTCGGTCGCGGTCAGCGCGGCTTCGTATTCGCCGTGGGCCGCCTCCGGCTCCAGGGACAGGGGCAGGATGCACTCGGTCCAGGTGAACCGTTCGCCGGCGGCCAGCGGCTTGGTCTGCAGTTGTGTCGGCTTCAATCCTGCCTGCAGTTCGATGTAGGAGCCCTTCCCCGGTTGGGCCAGGAAGTCCGTCCAACGGCGGCCGCCCGGGTTGCGCCCCCAGACGAAGAACTTCCGGCCCACAAGCAACTCACCGCTGGTGTGCAAGAGCCCCCGTCCGTCGGCTTCGGCGCCCGCCAGCCAGGGACGGCGGCACCCGTGCAGGTCAAAGAACACGCTGTCGGCCCGTGGGTAGTTGGCCGGGTAGGATCCGTCGAACGGCTCGCCCGCGTCCACCCTGTGGGGGAAGGAACTGCGCAGGACGTTCTGTTCCACGTCGTGGAAGACGGCCTCGCCCGAGGAGGGCGCCAGTACCCGCGTGCGATCATTCTCCGGCACGGCAATGTTGGTCCACCAGTAATAGTCCACGGCGTGGGGGTTGGGGTTGATCACCGTCACCCGGATCCACAGTCGCGGGGAGTCGTCGTCAAGGTGCAAATCAACCTGCCAGGTGGTCTCCAGGCTGCGATCGAATTCCCAGATGCGCACGCCGGGGCCGAACGGCCCCGTGATCCGGCCCACGTACACGGGACTGCAGGTCAGCAGGCTGTGGCCGTACAGGGGGCCATTCCACTCAATGCCCCCTGAAAACCAGGCGTTGCGGATGGCCAGGTTGGCCGGCTGAAGCACGGGGTTCTCGAACAGGAGTTCGCGGTTCCCCCCCTTGTCAAAGCACCGCGTGATGCGCCCGCCCCACCCCGGCAACACGCTCACGATCAGGTGGTCGTTCTCGAGTTCGACCGTGGGCACGTCCTGGGGTTCCTGGGTCCGGTCGTAAATCGCCTGATGCGTGTAGGGCATCAGCGGCACGAATTGATCCGTGAACATGCCGTCCCGATCCCGTTCGTTCAGGCTCTCCGCCGGACAGATGGGCGCGGGGGCGTCCTGAAAGCGGAAATGAGGATGACGCGCGGTGGGCCCCAGGGTGGAGGCAGGAAGACGGCGCGTGGTGTCTGTTACGTTGGCCATGGTTATCCGATCGTCTGATTGCTGACGGCGTTGCGCACGAGCCGGGTGTCGACTTCTTCGACCGACTCCACGATTTTGCCGTACAGGCTGGGGCGGCGGGCCAGCATGTGACTGCCGGCGAGGCTGCCCTCACGGGCTGCCTTGTCGTTCTCGGCCATTTCGAACTGCACGCCGGCCACCCGTAAGGTGTCGCCCATCATTTCTCCTCGTCACAGGTCGCGTCCGGTCGCGGCGCCCGCGACCAGTAGGATTGAATATTACTGGTGTTGTACAACGGCGGGCGTTGACGCGGCCCCAGGCCAGGCACACCGTCGCAATCGCTGTGGTAGATCCAAAGTCGATCGTGATCCCAGAGTATCAACTCGTCAAACCCGTCGCCATCGAGGTCTTCGGCCAGCGCACAAAGCCCGGGCCCACCGTCGTCTTCTGCTTGAAGTGACGTAAGACATCCGTGATACTGACCATGAGTGGGGTCTCCTTGTGTTTGGAACTGTTGAACAACTCCAATACGCGGGAGGCTCCGCTCTTGATTACCGATGCATTGCTATGATAGCGATGCTTAGTTCAATGCCACATAGAAGATAAGCAGAATGTTAATGCCATTCAGTCCTGACCCCTTTTTTCAACCGTTTATCTTACTCTAGATCTTCATCCCAACCCGGTTGACTGATTCTCCTGGGTACCGTCGGATTCACCGTTCTGAGGTGATTAAGAGTAAGATTAAGAGTAAGATTAAGACCCGAATACAGAACGCATTGGTTTCCGCTTACACACAAGGAGCCCCAATTGAAAACCCCTGTTTCCCACCCAGTTACACGCCGCAGTTTTGTCCGAGGTATCGCGGGCGCCGGTGCTGCAAGCATTTTCTTACCGTCTTCCAACCGCGCTTTCGGCTACAAATCCAGCAACGACCGCCCGGTGTTTGCCACCATCGGCCTCCGCAATCAAGGCTGGTGGATCACAGAACAAACCTTTCCCTTCGCCGACTTTGCAGCGATGGCGGACGTGGACTCGAAGGTGCTGCGTCAGAAAGTCTGCGAGGCAAAAGAGCAGCAGCGCCGAAAACCAGACGCTTACAACGATTATCGTAGGATTCTCGATCGAAAAGATATCGACGCGGTGATGATCGCTACCCCCGACCACTGGCACACTAAAATCACTATCGAAGCGATGCACGCAGGCAAAGATGTCTACTGCGAAAAACCGCTCACGCTCACCATTGAGGAAGGTAAGTTAATTGAAAAGGCGGTCAAGGAGACAGGACGCATCCTTCAAGTCGGGACCATGCAAAGAACTGAAAACGAGCACCGATTCCTACAGGCAATCGCCATGGTGCGAGCCGGCCGTATCGGCACTGTCAAGAGAATAACCTGCGGAATTGTCAACAGCAAAGGGTCGCCAGTCATTCCTGCCGCGCCCGTCCCACAAGAACTTGACTGGGACCTATGGCTCGGCCCGGCACCCAAAGTCCCTTATCGGGCCCTTCCTGAGCTGCGAGAAGGTTATGGTGGCGGCGTACCTCTCTATAGCAATGCGCACTACTCGTTCCGCTTCTGGCACGATTACTCCGGCGGACGAATGACCGACTGGGGTGCCCACCACGTCGACATCGCATGCTGGGCAATCGGTGCCGGCAACACGGGTCCCAGCAAAGTTACCCCGCTCGATTACACTTTGCCAGTCGAGCACAAGGACGGATACCCAGTAGTTGACGATCAGTATAATTCCGCCACCCGTTTCAACATTCGCGCGGATATGCCGAATGATGTCGAACTGATAATTACCGGCGAAGGCGACAACGGCATTCTCTTTGAGGGCACCGAGGGGCGGTTCTTCGTAAACCGTGCGCGCATTTCCGGCAAGCCGGTCGAAGACCTGGAAGACAATCCACTGCCCGATGGTGCCATCGAAGAAGTGTACGGTGGAAAAGTCAGCGAAAACCACTGTGCAAATCTCATCGAGTCCATGCAGTCACGCCAGCAACCAATTTCTGACGTCTGGTCACACAATCGCATGTTGGAAATCTGCCACCTGTCAAATATTGCGATGCGTCTGGGCCGTGAGATGAACTGGGATCCGGTCAAACGAGAAATCATCGGCGACGCCCAGGCAAACTCGTTTCTCGCGCGTGAGTATCGCAAGGGTTACGAGATCGATGTGTAGAACAGGTTTCCGCGTCCAGGACTCATCGCCAGCGCCAACTAGGGGGCGGGACTGGAGTTTAGCAATAAAGCGTTGGGGACGCTAAGAAGGAAACCGCTGATAAGCGCTAATTGAAGTTAGAGAGGGGGCATTTGGTGGCAGTCCTTGAGTAGTTATTCAACACGATGAAAAAGCGGAACACGCAATTGTGAAATGCTCTAACAGGTTGCTGAAAAACACCATCCGGATGTTTTTCGCTTCTCGCCAAGCTCGAAGCGAAGCTTCTCACGGCTCGCAAAATAACGACTTACGTCGTTATTTTGGCATCCCATCCATGGGATGCAGCAGGCTGCTGACTTTTTCAGCAACCTGCTAATAAGGACAACAGCTTTATGCGTTTGCTGGCAATCGAACTATTTTTTCTTCCTGGTACGCAGCGTCTCGTTAGCCCCTTTTCATATCCCAAATTAGCGAATATCAGCGTCCATCAGCGGTTTACCAATGTTAGTCCCTAGGCTGTATTCTCACGCTCTGTAACGCTCGCCGAACTGTTGCACTGGCATCCCCACCTGCATGTGCTGGTCACCTGCGGAGCGTTTACCTCGACCGGCGAGTTCCTGGAACTGAAGGAGTTCGATCTGGAGCGGCTTGGCAGGAAGCGGTCTTCAACCTGTATCTGGCCGCGACCATGAGTACATGGTGCCCGAGATCGCACCAGAAGTCGTGGAGAACATGCGTTCGTGGGACGGGCACCGTCGCGCAGCCGACCCAAGGCTACGCCTCGGTGCCCGTTGTGTGCCC
>CAWWCX010000300.1:0-5287 GCA_963935445.1 uncultured Roseibacillus sp. | reverse complement strand
CCCCCCCCCCCCCCCCCCCCCCCCCCCCCCCCCCCCCCCCCCCCCCCTTTTTTTCTTCAAGCAGAAGACGGCATACGACATCTAGTACGGGGTGGTGGGCTCGGAGATGTGTATAAGAGACAGCCAGCGGATCAGGCTGGCGACACAGCTGGGGGCGGGATTGGCGGGGGTGCTCTACGTTCTCGACGAGCCGAGCATCGGTTTGCATCCCGAGGACAATAAGCGGCTCATAGGAGCACTCAGGGTGCTCCGTGATCTCGGCAATACGATCGTGGTGGTGGAGCATGATGAAGCGATGATCCGGGCGGCCGATCATCTCATCGAAATGGGGCCTGGAGCAGGTCAGCACGGAGGAGCCCTCGTGGCGCAGGGGACGGTGCAGGATGTGATGCGGGAGCAGCAATCGCCAACGGGGGCCTGGCTGTCGGGTGCCGGCCGGGGGACTGCAGGAAAGCGTGGGAAGTTGCCCGCTCTTGGGGTGGGAGGAAGCCTCGTGATCCGGGGAGCGCGGGAGCACAATCTGCGGAACATCGAGGTAGAGATTCCCCTTGGACAGCTCGTGGCAGTGACCGGGCCGAGTGGCAGTGGGAAGTCCACGCTGGTGGACAAGATTCTCAAGCGGGCTTTGGCGCGCCACTTTCATGGAGCGAAGGAAGTTGCGGGAGAGCACGATGCGATTGAGGGAACGGAACGCGTTACCCGTCTGGTGGTGGTCGATCAATCTCCCCTTGGACGCTCTCCCCGTTCGAACCCGGCCACCTACACCGGGGCTTTTGATCACATTCGCAAGCTGTTTGCCCAGCTTCCTCTATCGCGGCAGAGGGGCTATGCGCCCGGGCGGTTCAGCTTCAATGTAAAGGGGGGGCGTTGCGAAAAGTGTCAGGGGGGCGGAGCGATACGGATCGACATGCATTTTCTAAACGATGTCTACGTGACCTGCGATGCCTGTGGAGGGCGCCGCTACAATCGTGAGACGCTGGAGGTGACCTACAGGGGGCATAGTATTGCTGACGTGCTGGAATTGACGGCAGAGGAAGGGGCGGAGCTTTTCGGGAAGGTGCCCAAGCTGGGAGCGCTTCTGGACGCCTTGTGCGAAGTGGGCCTCGGTTACATCGGCCTGGGCCAGGCTGCCAACACGCTCTCGGGTGGCGAGGCCCAGCGGGTCAAGCTGGCTGCGGAACTGGCAAAGACCTCGGCAGAGGGGGTGCTCTATCTCCTTGATGAGCCGACAACCGGGTTGCATCACCACGATGTGCAGGTCCTTCTGGGCGTGCTGCATCGGCTGCGGGATGCGGGGCACTCGCTGGTGGTGATCGAGCATAATCTGGAGGTGATCGCAGCATCTGACTGGGTGATTGACCTCGGGCCGGGTGGAGG
Source organism: uncultured Roseibacillus sp. (assembly GCA_963935445.1). Lineage (GTDB taxonomy): Bacteria > Verrucomicrobiota > Verrucomicrobiia > Verrucomicrobiales > Akkermansiaceae > Roseibacillus_B. The sequence goes on along the minus strand of CAWWCX010000300.1, from coordinate 3,910 downwards.
GGAGCACGGGGGAGAGCTCGTGGCGGCGGGAACTCCGGGGCAGGTGGCCTCAAATCATGCCTCCTTGACCGGGAAATGGCTTGCCAGTTCCGATAGAGGCGTTGAGAACTCCGCAGTTATCTGCTAAGCTGAAGGTGACCGATGAGGAATTGGGGCAACAACGCCATGAAGGAAAAGACCTCGCGCTGGAGTGCCTGGCTCCGTGAGCACGGGCCGAGGCTGCTGCTGTTTGCCCGCCAGCAGGCACGACGGCAGGAGGATGCGGAGGATATTCTTCAGGAAGCTCTCGTGAAATTGGCGAGGAAAGTGGACGAGGGCTCTTTCGTGGGGGGACAGGAGGCCTGGATGCCGTTTCTTTATACCCAGTTGCGGCGAGAGGCGATCGACCTCGGACGCCGTAATGACCGCCGGAAGAAGCGGGAAGAGACGGTCGTGGAGGATGAGGAGCGGCAGGGAAAGGGCGAGGATGCGTGGTTCGAGAGTGCGGGCTATGACGAAGAGCGCAAGGTCCTCGTCGAGGGTGCCCTCAAGGAGCTCCCGAGAAAATTCTCGGAGGTTATCGTGATGAAGGTCTGGGGAGGTCGGACCTTTGCCGAAATCGGGGATATTCTGGATATTTCGATGAACACAGCGGCCTCGCGGTATCGCTACGGAATTGAAGCGATGCGCAAGAGGCTGACCGGTGCCCGGATTCGCGGAGACCTTTGACCGTTCCCCCCGGAGCTGAAGCAAAATCAGGAATTTCAAGATCGACCTCAAACCCATCCGCCCGTCAGGGCAAACCAGCGAACATGGATTCGGACCTAAAGAAGATTGAAGCCGAGCTCGGGCGGTTGTCCCCGGAGTGCCTTCCGGAAGGGCTGATCAGCCGCATGGAGGCAGCGATGGAGGGATGGCAGGAGATCCCCGGCGAGGCCTCCGGGAAGACTGAAAAGGTGGTTCCCTTCCCGCATCGGGAAGAGGAGGGAGCTGATCGGGGGAGGCCGGCCAGGTATAGCCTGTGGGCAGCGGCAGCAAGCGTGGCTTTGCTGGGTGGAGTGGCCGCAATGGTGTTTACCTCCAGTCCGGGAGCACGGGACGTTGTGGTCGGGGAAGAGAAGAGGAACGCGACGAAGCCCGCAGTGACCTCGGTCCTGAACCCGGACGCAGTCTCGCCCATAGAGCTGTCGGCCAAGGCGGCTAAGCGGACAATCCTGGATGCTTCGGAGCGAGACGTCATTATTCCCAATGGAGCGCGGCCGATGCGGTTGCGCAGGGTTAACCTGGTGGACCGCGTTGTTTTTCTCAGCCCCGATGGCGAAGAGGTTCACGTGGAGGTGCCTTCCGTGAACTACCAGCTCGTGCCCGTGCCAACGGACTAGATGTGCACCAAGAGGGTATCGGGTCAGGGGTAAGTTTCTTCCGGCTCCGATGCGCAGTCCTCGAATGTGTCAGACCTGCCCGTGTTCCGGAGGCGACCTCGAATCTGTTCCCTGAATTAGACAAACATTGCCCAGCCTGCCGATAGAGAAGTAGGCAAAACGTTTACCACGAATGACCATGAAAGTTCCAGTAATCACCTCCCTGCTCTTCCTTTTGGGGGTCGCCTCGCTCCCGGCGATCGAACGTCCCAAGTCACTTGACGAAAAGAAACCGAAGGAGAGAGCCGAGACCCGGCCGGATGGAGCGGAGGAACGGGAGCAGCTCAGGGCGAGAGAAGGCAAAGTGGAGGCCGAGGCGGCACAGGAGAATGAGCCCGGTGCACTTCCGCAGGAGGGGCGTCCGGCAGGAGCCTGGCTCGGGGTGCTGAGCAAGCCGGTTGATGAAACGCTTCAGGTGCACCTCGGTATCGAGGCAGGCGCGGTTCTGGACTATGTGGCCCCGGACAGTCCGGCCTCGAAGATGGGATTGCGTCAGCATGACATCATTCTTGAGGTGGATGGTGAGGCTGTGGGCAGCCAGGAGGAATTGCGGGATGCGATCCGGATGCGCAAGCCCGGGGACAAGGTGGCCTTGACCGTATTGAGCAGAGGAGAGAAGGAGGAGAGTGAGGTCGAACTGTCTGCGCGTCCCGTGGCAGCGCCCAACGCACCCCTCATCGTCCCGGAGGAGGGGAACGACCCGGGGGCCCGCTTCCGCGACCTGCCGGAACTTCCTCGTGACCTGGAGAACCTTTTGCCCGGTGGTGGTGAGAACCTGCAGCGTCAGCTGGAGGGGCAATGGAAGCGCCTCGAGAAGCAGTTACGGGATATGGAGGAGAACGGGGCCGGTCTGAAACTGGATTTTGATCTCTTCCGGGACCTCCAGAAGGACAACGAAAAGGGAGGTGCCTTCAATTTCAATTTCAAGTCTTCAAGCAGTTTCATGTTCAAGGATGAAAAGGGGAGCGTGGAAATGAAGACTACGGACGGGGGCAAGGAAGTGATCGTGAAGAATGCCGAAGGTGAAATGCTGTTTGAAGGCCCATGGGACACCGAGCAGGACAAGGCGTCAGCTCCGGAGGACATCAGGGAACGCATCGAGGGGATGAACATGGGTAACCGGTTCCGCTTCCGGTTTGACCAGCTTCCGGAGCCGGATGTCGAACTCCCGGAGAAAAAGGAACCCGAGCTCGAGTAAGCTCCGGCCTTCCAGAGAGGATTTGCGAAGAATGCGGGCTTCTGGCAGTCCGGTCCGGAGAGTCAGGTTTCGACGAAGAGAGTCTTGAGGTAGGGAGCGTCGGTAAAGTCCGGGGGCATGGGATGGTTCTGAAGGCGGACCCCCCGGGGAAGTGCGGACGAAACCATGTGGTCGAAGCCGGCTTCCGGGAGGCGTCGGCAGTTGGTCGTGCACAGAAGCCAGCCTCCGGGCGCAAGGCATCCGGAAGCAAGCGCGACCAGCGATCCGTAGTCGCGCTCCGCACGGAACACCCTGCCGCGGTCGTCCCGGGAAAAGGTGGGGGGGTCCAGAATGAGGCCGTTGAAGCGTCGTCCCTGTTTTGAAAAGCGCCGCAGCCAATGGAAGGTGTCTCCCTTGCAGAAATGGTGGGAGGTGGGATCGAGGCCATTGAGACTGAGGTTTTCCCGGGCCCAGTCGAGGTAGGGTTGGGAAAGGTCCAGGGTTGTCGTGCAGGCCCCCCCCAGAGCGGCGTAGACCGAAAAGGCCCCGGTGTAGGCGAAGGTATTGAGAATGGTATCCCCGGGGCGGCAGCGCGCACGGACCCGGGCGCGGTTTTCCCGTTGGTCGAGGAAAATGCCCTGTGAGTAGCCGGCCTGCAGGCTCACGAGGAATTGAACGCCCTGTTCCCGAATTTCGAAGGGTCCATCCTGGCGAGGGCCTCCGAGGTGGAACGGAGACTCCTTGTCCCGCTGGTCGAGTCGCTTCCAGTAGGTGGACAGGTGTGGGCGGGCGCTTGCCCAGTTGCGTAGCTCGGGCGGGGCGGCAGGTGCTTCGGTGGAGAACAGGTAGCGGCCTGCATAGGTATCAAGGTAGATGCCGGGCAGTCCGTCCCCGGCACCATCGACAAGGCGGCAGGCATCCGTGTCCCCGAGCGGGAGAGCCGACCGGAGCTCACTCGATTTGTGTATCTTTTGGATCATGAAATGATCAATGAAATCAAATTGACAGTCTGGGGCGTATCGGGAGGAGTCAGCATGCGGGGAGGGAATTTGTTCCTGTTGGCTCTTGAGCTAAAACGGTTGGATTCACATGGCGATCATCAATACTGGTCCGGCGATAATGAGCGACTGGAAGGAACGACTGGCAGAAGCCGTGGGTGCGGGTGAGGTGCTGGAGGATTCACGAAGGAACATCGAGCTTTTCCTTGGCGGGACGGACGATGAGCGGGCTGAGGATGCGGTTGCGGAACTGGTTGCAGACGGGGAGTGGCAGGAGCTCAATGACCGCTTCTACAAAACCCTGGCCTTCGGAACCGGGGGTTTACGGGGTCGGA